>CAMYJM010000056.1 GCA_947258635.1 uncultured Acidimicrobiaceae bacterium | reverse complement strand
CACGATTGGCCGACCTGGCGCGAGATGCTCCCGCTGTACCTCGACGACCTGGCCTGAGGGGGCTATTTCGGCGTTCGTTGTGCTTAATCCGCTGTCATAGGGCCGTTTTAAGCACAACGAACACGGTCGCCCCTACAAACCGTTTGTCAGACCCCATTCGATTTGGCTAGACCTACAACATGACAGCTGATTCAGTTGTCATGTTGCAGGTCATATGGGCGATGACACGGCGGTGAGATGACGGAAGCGCCAACGCACGAGCCGACCACCGACCGGGGACGGGCGACGAAACAGGCGTTGCTCGAAGCCGCCGAGCAGGTGTTCCTGGAGGAGAGTTACGACCGGGCCTCCGTCGCCGAGATCACCCGCCGCGCCGGAGTGGCCCAGGGAACCTTCTACCTCTACTTCCCCGACAAGAAGGCCGCCTTCGGCGATCTGGTGCGCAAGCTCAATCGTGACATGCGGCGCCACATCGCCGCAGCCGTCGCCGGTGTCACCGACCGCATCGAGATGGAGCGGGTCGGTTTTCGCGCCTTCTTCGACTACATCACGGAACACCACTCCGTCTACCGAGTCGTCCGCGAGGCTGAGTTCGTCGACGTCGACGTATACAACTGGCACTACCGCACACTGGTCGATGGATACCGCAAGGGACTGGCGGCGGCCGCCGAACAGGGTCAGATATGTCGCGATATCGCGCCTGAGACGTTGGCGTGGATCCTCATGGGGATAGCCGAATTCCAGGGCGGCCATTGGATCATTGGGCAGGGCGCCCCGCCGCCCGATGACGTGTTCGACCAGATCATGCTGTTCATCGAGCGCGGTGTCGGCCGCCCGTCACCGGCGGGAGCGGCATGAGCCCGCCGACCCTCCCCGGCATCACGGCAGAGACCGTCACTACGTCGCGGCTCACCACTCGGGTGCTGTTTACCGGCCCGCCGGACGGAGTACCGGTGCTGTTCCTGCACNTGTTCCTGCACGGGAATCTCTCGTCGGCAACGTGGTGGGAGGAGACGATGCTGGCGCTTCCCGCCAAGTACCGCGCCATTGCTCCCGACCAACGTGGCTATGGCGCCGCCGACCCGACAGCCCGGATCGACGCCACCCGGGGCCTCGGCGATCTGGTCGACGACGCCATCGCCCTGCTCGATCATCTCGGTCTGGATGCAGCCCACCTCGTCGCCACCTCCCTGGGCGGGGTGGTTGCCTGGCGACTGATGGCGCAGCATTCGCAACGGCTGCTGTCTGTCACCCAAGTCGCCCCGGGATCGCCCTTCGGGTTCGGAGCGACGCGCGACGTCTCCGGCGCTCCGACCACCGACGACTGGGCCGGCTCCGGTGCCGGGCTCGTCAACCCCGAGTTCGTGCGCCACCTCCAGGAAGGCGATGCCGGCACCGACTCTCCGTTCTCGCCGCGCTCGGCCCTGCGCTCCCTCGTGGTGAAGCCGCCGTTCATTCCGGCACGTGAAGACGCCCTCGTCGAAGCCATGCTGGCGGTCCACCTCGGCGACCACGCCTACCCGGGCGATGCGGTGCCTTCGCCCAACTGGCCCCACGTCGCCCCCGGGGTGTGGGGCCCCAACAACGCCCTTTCGCCGAAGTACCAGCGCGACCCGACCGACCTCCTCGCCGCCGACGGCGCCGCCAGGCCGGCGGTGCTGTGGGTGCGCGGCACCGACGACCTCACTGTGAGCGATCGAGCAGCGGCCGACCCGGGAACGTGGGGGCCGCTCGGCCTGGTCCCGGGCTATCCGGGACCCGAGGACTACCCGCCGCAACCGATGCTGTCACAGATTCAGGCGGTCCTCGAGGCCTACGCCGCAGCCGGCGGCAGCTATGAAGAGGTGGTCATCGACGATTGCGGCCACCTCCCCGACATCGAGAAGCCCCAGGAATTCAATCGGGCATTCCATGCCCACCACGCTAATCAGGAAACCGACCCCGCTACAGGGACCGACAAGGAGAAGACCCACGAATGAGCAAGGGATCAAGACTGCTGGCTCTGCTGGCCGTGATCGCCCTCGTCGTCGCAGCTTGCGGCGACAGCACGGACGACACGACTGCGGCCCCGGCGACAACGGCAACCACCGCGGCTCCGGCTACGACGGCGGCTCCGGCTACGACGGCGGCTCCGGCTACGACGGCGGCCACCGACACGACTGCGGCCATGGCCGGCGTGACCTGTGACGACCCCGTCAAGGTGGGCGTGATCACCGACCAATCCGGGCCACTCGCCATCTACGGCGCTCACATCATGCGGGCGCTGCCGATCGGGTTCGAGTACGCCACCGGCGACGACGGATCAGACGGCACGTACACGTTCGACAATTGCGACATCGAGGTCACGTTCAAGGACGACTCCAGTGATCCGGAGTTGAGCGCCACGGCGGCTCGCGAGTTGATCGAGGTCGACGGCGTCGACATCATCATCGGCACCGTGAGCTCGGGGGCTACGGCCGGTCTCCAGGGTCTTGCCCGTGACAACGACATCATTCTGATCGCGGCACCGGCGGCGGCCAACGACATCACCGGCAAGGACTTCAACGAGAACACTTTCCGGGCGAGCCGGAACAACTACCAGGACTCCATAGCGATTTGCGAGAACCTGACCAAGCAGTACAGCTCGTTCGTCCAGATCGCGCCCGACTACTCGTTCGGGTACGGCGGAGCGACCGCGTTCCGGGATGCCTGTACGGCGCTCGGCGGGACTTTCCCGGCCGAAGACATCTTCGCCCCGGCGGATACGACCGACTTCACGTCCTACATGGAGACCATCGGTGACGTCGATGCCGAGGCCTTCCTCGTTACATGGGCCGGCGGCGGGTTTGTGCCGCTGCTCCAGGCCGCGATCGACCTCGGGGTGCTCGAGGACAAGGTCCTGGCGTCGGGGTTTGTCGATAACGCAGTGATGCCGATCTTCTTCGCCAACGCGATCGGATCGACGTCGAGCATCCTGTACCACTACACGGGTCCGGACAACGCGGCCAACGACTTCCTCGTCGGCAAGGTCGCAGAGGCGGGGACTTTTCCGGACCTCTTCGATGCCGACGGCATGAACGCCGCCATCATGGTCGTTGAGGCGCTCAAAGCGTCCGACGGGGCGGCAGATGCCGACTCGTTGCGGGCGGCGCTCGAAGGCCTCAGCTTTGACGGTCCCAAGGGCGTGATCGAGGTCCGTGCCGAGGACCACGTTGCGATTCAGGACATGTACATCATGACCCTGCTCAACGTCGACGATCCCGAGTTCAAGTACTACGAGTATGTCGAGACGGTGCGGCCCAACCCGCCCTGCCTGCTGGAGGGCGACTTCGCCTCCCGGTGCGGCGACATTCCCGCCAGCTTGAGCGGCAGCTGAGGAAGCTGATCCGGGGACGGGTGGTGCGCCCGTCCCCGGATCTTCCATCGAGGAGCCCAATGAGTGACGTGATTCTCGAAACCCACGATCTGCGCAGGGAGTTCGGCGCGCTGGTGGCCGTCGACGACGTCAACGTCAAGATCGAGGCGGGAACCCTGCACTCGATCATCGGTCCCAACGGGGCCGGGAAGACCACCTTCTTCAACCTGGTGAGTGGGACACTCCCGCCCACCAGTGGAACCGTGTTCTTCAAGGGAGAGGACATCACGGCGCTTCCGGTGCACCGAGCCATTCACCGCGGCCTGGGCCGCTCCTTCCAAATCACGAATATCTTCCCCAACCTGACCGTGCTGGAGAACGTGCGACTGGCCGCCCAGGCCATGGGGCGAGACAGCTTCCGGCTCTTTCGCTCGCACGGCCGCTACGACGAGTACCTGCGACGGGCCGCCGAAGTGCTCGAGCAGGTCGGCCTATCGGGCCAGGAACTGATGCCGGCTTCCACGCTGCCCCACGGCGATCAGCGGAAGCTGGAGCTGGGCATGATTCTGGCCCCCGACCCCGAAGTCCTCATGCTCGATGAACCGACCGCCGGCATGGCGGCGGAGCAAGTCCCCGAGCTGATGGGTCTGGTCCAGCGCATTCAAGTGGCGGGCACCAAGACCGTCGTCCTGGTGGAGCACAACATGAACGTGGTCATGCGGGTGTCCGATCGGATCACCGTCATGCACCAGGGGGCGGTCCTGGCCGAAGGCAGCGCCGCCGAAATCGCCGCCGACGAGCGAGTGCAGACCGCCTATCTCGGTCAGCTCTATGAGGCCCCCAATCCGGAGGCAGAGTCATGACCCTGCTGGCGATGCGCGACGTCCACACATTCATCGGCCAGTTCCACATCCTCGAAGGAGTGACTCTCGATGTCCCCGAGGGAGAGATCGTTGCCCTCCTGGGTCGCAACGGAGCCGGCAAGACGACCACCTTGAAGACGGCGATGGGCCTGACGCCGGCGCGGTCCGGCACGATCACATTCGACGGCGTCGACATCTCGCAGAGGCGCAGCTTCGACATCGCGTCGATGGGCCTTGGCTACGTCCCGGAGAACCGGGCGATCTTCGCCGACCTCTCAGTCGAGGAGAACCTGCGGATCGCGGAACGACAGAAGGGAGACTTCGCCAAGAAGGAGGAGTTCATCTTCGACCTCTTTCCCGACCTGAAACGCCTGATCCGGCTTCCCGGAACGAACCTCTCGGGCGGGCAGCAGCAGATGCTGGCGGTCGCCAGAGCCCTGGTGCCCGACAATCGCCTGTTGCTCATCGACGAGCCCAGCGAGGGGCTGGCGCCGGTGATCATCGAGCACATGATGGAGGCGATCCGCCAGCTGTCGGATCGCTCGACGGTGCTGCTGGTCGAGCAGAACTTCATCGTCGCCAGCCGGCTGGCGCAGCACTACGTGATCGTCGAAGAAGGCCGCACCGTGCAGGCGGGTGCCATGGCCGACCTCGTCGATGACGAGGAAGCCATCAAGAAATACCTGGGGGCCGCATGAGCAGTCGCACCGATGGCGGCGCCGGCCGCCTATCCCAGATGATTCAGGAGAACCGCACGCGCGTCACGGTGCTCGCCGTCCTGTTGTTCCTGTTCCTCGCCGCCTTTGGTGGGCTCGACAGGGAAGACTGGTTCTCGACCATCATGCAGGGCCTCTCGGTAGGAGCGATCACCTTCCTCGTTGCCTCGGGGTTGTCGCTCATCTTCGGCCTCATGGATGTGTTGAATCTCGCCCACGGTGAGATCTTCATGCTGGGGGCCTACTTCGGGTGGACGATCTACACCCGCTTCGACACCGCGCTCGACATCGTCATCCCGCTGCTGCTGCTGGCCGCGCCCTTCTTGCTCATGCCGATTTGGCGGACGATGGCGAGCCGCGTTGGCACCACCGCCGCCGTGCACCGGGCGATCGGCTGGGTGCTGCTGCTGGGCGGCGGCCTGGTGACGTGGTTGTCGATCACCCGCTTCCCCCTTGTGATCTGGGACGCCAAAGAATTCGCGTTCAGTCCCGGCAGCTACTCAACACAGGTGGACCTGGGGGTGCTCGCACCCCTGGGGGCGGATTCGTTCAACGGCGCGGCGGTGGTGGCCGTCATCGGGCTGCTCTTCGGAGGGGTGATCCTGGCGCTGGCCGTGAGCTTCTTCCAGCGAACCCCTGCCGAGGCCGCCGTCTCGCCGCGGCGGATGGGCGCGGCCGCCGGTCTGGTCCTGCTGGCGATCGTCCTCCACCTCACGAAGGGCTCGATCAATGATTGGGTGTTCGGCCTGAGCACGAGCTGGCGGTTCTTCCTGGCGATGGCAATCGCTGTGGCGATGGGGGCGGCCGTCGGGGCGTTCATCGAGGTACTGCTGATTCGCCCGCTGTACGACCGTCCCATCTATCAGCTGATGCTGACCCTTGGCGTCGGCTTCATCCTGATCGAGGTGGTGCGGGAGGTGTGGGGCCGGCCCGAGTTCACCATGGCCCGCCCCGCCCTGTTCAACGGCACCGGAGAGGGATGTCCCGGGCAGGGGATTGGTGGCTTCTTCAGCGGATGCTCCACCGTCGACATGTTCGGTGCCCGGCTGCGGGTGTACAACGAGGGGTTCGTCTTTCTCGTCGGCATCCTGGTGCTGATCGGCGTGACCCTCCTGCTCAAGCGGACCCGCATCGGCATGATCATCCGCGCCGGCGTCCAGGACCCCGACATGGTCGAGGCACTCGGCATCAACGTGCGGCGGGTGTTCACCCTGGTCTTCGCCCTCGGCTCGAGCCTGGCGGCGCTGGGAGGAGTGCTGGCCGCCCCCTCGATCGGGCTCAGCACGGGCATGGGCGCTTTGTTCCTGCTGTCGGCACTCATCGCACTGGCGATCGGCGGGCTCACGAGCTTCCCGGGGGCGGCGGCCGGTGCCGTGCTCGTCGGCCTGCTCCAGCAGCTCATCATCCGTTTCGGGCAGAACGGTATCGATCTCCCCTTCCTCGCCGAGCCGTTCAAACCGACGCCGACCCTGGTCCCGGCCGCCTCGGTGCTGTTGATGGTGATCGTGCTGCTGTTGCTCCCGGCCGGCTTGTTCGGAAGGAGCGAACGATGACGGCGGCCAACGCGACAGTATCGGCGGGGTTCCGGTCCTGGCTGCAGCGCCGCCGCGGCGTTCTGCTACTGGCGGCCGCCCTCGTCTTGTTCCCCTTCGTGATATCGATCCTCATCGACGGCCAGGGGGTCGGGGCGGTGCTCGCCAACGATCAGGGCAACGCCCGCTTCCTCCAGGGCCTCGCCATCGAGATCTTCATTCTCGCCCTGTACGCGATCAGCTACGACCTGGTGCTTGGCATCACCGGGCTCCTGTCGTTCGGCCACGCCATGTTCTTCGCCGTCGGCGCCTACAGCTTCGGGATCCTGCTGAAATCCTTCGACATTGCCTGGCCGGTGGCGCTGCTCATCGTCCTGGTGGCCGCCCTCATTCAGGCTGTCCTGTTTGCCCTCGTGCTGCCGCGGGTGAAGGGAATCACTTTCGCTCTGGTCACTTTGGGGCTGGCTTCGGTGTTCTGGATCGTGATCCAATCGAGCGACCTGTCCGATTGGGCCGGTGCCGAAATCGGCCTCCAGGGAGTGCAGCCCCCCGTATGGTTCCTCGACACCACAAACGAGCGATTCGCCTTCTACCTGGTCACCATCGCGATTCTCATCGGGGTGTTCATGGTCTACACCCGGATCGTCGACTCGCCGGCCGGCAAGGTGCTGGTGGCGATTCGGGACAACGAGGACCGGGCGCTGATGCTCGGCTACAACACCTTCTGGTTCAAGCTGCTGGCGTTGACCGTGGCCAGCATCACAGCGGTGCTCGCCGGGGCGCTGCACGCGCTGCACCAGCCAATTGTCACTCCGAACGTCGCCGGCCTTGGTTTCACGGTGACGGCCCTGCTCATCATCCTCATCGGCGGGGTCGGCACGATCAGCGGGGCGCTGGTGGGAGCCGCCGTCTTCCGGCTGCTGCAGTTCTACCTCGATAAGTGGTTCGGCGGGGCCTCGGACCTCCTCATCGGCCTGGCGTACGTCGCGATCGTTCTCTACCTGCCGTTCGGGATCGTGGGTACTTGGCGGGCCAAAGCGGTGCAGCGCCGGAAGGGGCTCGACTTCGTCGGCAGCCTCGTGAGTGGGAGGAAGCGGTAGGAATGGCTCTGCATACGCTGCTGCGGCGCCACGCCACCTATCGGCCCGATGACCTTGCCGTTGTCTTCGGCGCGACTCGGCTGAGCCATGCTGAGTTCAATGCCCGGGTGAATCGGCTGGCGAACGCGCTCACTGCGATGGGGCTGGGCAAGGATGACAAGCTCGCCGTCCTGCTCGACAACTCCCTCGAACTGCTCGAGATCTACCAGGCGGTCGCCAAGACCGGGATCGTGGTGGTGCCGCTCAGCCCGCTGCTGCGCGGCGACGGGCTGGTCACGCTCATCAACGACGCCGACGCGGTGGCAGTCGTCGCTATGGCCCGACTCGCCGCCGAGCTGGACGCCGTCGCCGATCGGTTGACGGGCGTTCCCCGAGAGCGCTTTGTCCTCATCGACGGGCACGCCCCGGGCTGGGTCAACTACCACGACCTCACCGCGGCGGCTTCCGAGGCGGAGCCCACCTGGGTCGACATAACCGACGACGATCCCTACGACATCGTGTACAGCTCGGGGACGACCGGGCTCCCCAAGGGGATCATCCACACCCACGGCATCCGCGAGGCGTACTGCACCGGGTTCACCGCCTCCTACCGGGTCCATCCCGAAAGTGTGATCCTCCACTCCGGGTCCCTGGTGTTCAACGGCTCCTTCCTCACACTGATGCCGGCCTTCTATCTGGGCGCCACCTATGTGCTGATGCCGGCGTTCGACGCCGCCGAGATGGTGCGGCTCATGGCGGCGGAGCGCGCCACCCATGTCATGACCGTGCCGTCGCAGATCATTGCCCTGCTCGAGCAGCCCGGCTTCGACGAGGCGAACCTCTCCCATCTCGAATCGATCTGCTCGGTGGGCGCCCCCCTGATGTTGGAGCACAAGCTGGAGCTGTTCCGGCGGCTCCCCGACCGCTTCTACGAGTTGTACGGCCTGACTGAAGGCTTCGTGACGATCCTCGATCGCGACGACGCGGAACGCAAGGCCGGCTCGGTGGGGATTCCGCCGCCGCTCTATGAGATGCGTATCGTCGGCGACGACGGCAGCGATCTGCCGCCGGGAGAAGTCGGCGAGATCGTCGGCCGGGGCCCCATCACCACCCCCGGCTACTACAAGCGGCCCGACCTGACGGCAGAGGCGATTCGTGACGGCTGGCTCTACTCGGGCGACCTCGGATACGTCGATGACGACGGGTTCCTCTTCCTCGTTGACCGCAAGAAGGACCTCATCATCTCCGGTGGCGTCAATGTGTACCCCCGCGACATCGAGGAGGTCGTCGTCCAACACCCCGATGTCGTGGAGGCGGCCGTCTTCGGGATCGCCGACGCGCGCTGGGGAGAGAGCCCGGTGGCGGCAGTGCGGCTGCGCCCGGGCGTCGCGGCAACCGTCGACGAGCTGCGCGACTGGATCAACGAACGGGTGGCGGCGCGCTATCAGAAGGTGAAAGAGGTCGTGGTGCGCGAGGAGTTCCCGCTGAGTGTTGCCGGTAAGACGCTGCGGCGCGTCATAAGAGATGACTACCTGGAGAGTGAATCGTGACCGGTGAGCATCGCTACATCGAGGCGAACGGTATCCGCCAGCACTTCATCGACTACCCGGGCGCCGGGCCCACTCTCATTCTCACGCCGGGGCTGACGGCGAATGCCCGGTTCTTCGACGGGCTCATCGACGCCGGATTGGCGCCGGCGCTGCACGTGGTGGCGGTGGACCTGCGGGGCCGCGGCGAGACGGACAAGCCGGATTCGGGCTACACGATGGCCGATCACGCCGCTGACATCATCGGCCTCATGGACCACCTGGACATCGCGCGGGCCGTCCTCGGCGGGCACTCGTTCGGCGGGCTGCTCACCTACTACATGGCCGCCGAGCACCCCCGGCGGGTCGGGCGGTGCGTCGTAATCGATGCCCCCGGCGAGGTCTCCACGACGATCGTCGAGCAGATCCAGCCGTCGCTCGACCGCCTGGAAGCCACTTTCGAGTCGTGGGAGGCCTACCTGGCGTTCGTCAAGGCCATGCCGTACTACCCGGACGGCTGGTGGGACGAGCACCTCGAGGCGTTCTACCGCTCCGAGGTCGTCGATCTCGCCGACGGTCGGGTGCGGCCGGGCTGCCGTCCGGATCACATCCGCCAGGCGGTGGAGGGAACCCTGGTGCCCGACTGGCCGGAGCTGGTCTCTCGGATCGACCAGCCCACCCTGCTGGTGCGTGCTACTGAGCCTTTCGGACCGCCGGGCTATCCGCCGATCCTTCCCCAGGACGCGGCCCAGCGCACGCTGCTGTCGCTGCGCCACGGTCGTTTGGTTGACTTGCCGGGCAATCACATCACGGCGCTCTTCGGCGAATCGGCCGCCCTGGCGGCTCGCAGCATCGTCGAGTTCGTTATGGAGGAGACAGGATGACGCCTCGGGTCGGCTTGCTCGACATCGGCGTCTACATGCCCGCGGGGTGGATGCCGGCGGCCGAGATTGCGGCGGCGTCGGGGATCCCGGAGGAGGTTGTGGTCGAGCGATTCGGTCTCGACGGCAAACACATCGCCGGCCCCGAGGACCACGTCTCGACCATGAGTGCCGCCGCCGCCACCCAGGCGCTGCAGCGCGCCGGGGTCGATCCCGGCGAAGTCGACGTAGTGATGTACTTCGGGTCGATGGGCAAGGACTACTACATCTGGTCGGCAGCCCCCAAGATCCAGGAGCTGATCGGGGCCCGCAACGCCTGGGCCCTCGAGATGTCGTACGTGTCGTGCGGGGCCCCGGTTGCCCTCAAGGTGGCGACCGACATGCTCCGAGCCGATCCCGACATCGAGACGATCGTGATCGCCGGTGCCTGCCGGGAATCGCACTTCCTCGACTACACGAATCAGCGTTCCCGCTTCATGTTCAACTTCGGCGATGGAGCCGCCGCCGCGGTGCTGCGGCGCGGCGGTGCGGGCCACGAGATCCTGGCGTCGCGAATCATCAGCGACGGGCGATTCGCCGACGACGTCGCGATCTACGGAGGCGGCAGTCGGAACCCGACCAGCCACGCCACGGTGGACGCCGGGATGCACAAGTTCGACGTGGCCGACCCGCCGGCGATGAAGGAGCGGCTCGATCCGACGTCGGGCCCGAACTTCGTTCGGGTCGCCCGCGAGGTGTGCGCCGCCGCCGGGATCACGCCCGCCGATCTCGAGCTGCTGGCGCCGATCCACTTCAAGCGCAGTTTCTTCGACTGGATCACCGCTGAACTGGAGATCCCGGAGGAGCGCACCGTGTATCTGCGAGGCCACGGGCACATGTCCGGGATCGATCCGCTGGTGGGGATCGACGAGCGGCGGGCCGATCTGGCTCCGGGTGACTATGTGATGTGCCTGGCGGCGGGAACGGGATACACGTGGGCGGCGACGGTATTGAGGTGGTGAGGTGGTGACATGACCGAGATCCGCGCAGTTCCCTCGTACGACTGGACTGCCTATCACGCCGATCTCAGCCCGGATCGGGTCGCTCTCATCGACGATGGCCGGGACCTGACGCTGACGTACCGGCAGCTGGAGGATCAGGTCCGGCGGCTGGCGGTGTGGCTGAGCGAGCACGGCGTCGACGAAGGCGGCCGGGTGGCGTTCCTGGCGGGCAACACGACCGATATCTTCGAAGCCCTCTTCGCGTGCGCCAAGCTCGGGGCG
>CAMYJM010000055.1 GCA_947258635.1 uncultured Acidimicrobiaceae bacterium | reverse complement strand
GACTCTTCGACGCCCACGGCACAAGGAGCTCCGATGACCCGGCCGCCGAGGGCACCGATCCTCCCCGCTACGACAAGGATGTCGCCCGGTGTACCGCCGCCGCCCGGGCCGCCGACGCCGGATTCGTCGACGTGGCCCTCGACAACGGCTACCCGGGATATGTCTGCACCTTCGTCGTGACGTTCACCAACCTGACCGGCGTTCCGGGCTCCGTAGCCCCGGCCGTAATCATCTTTGACGAGGGGCTGACGGTCACGGACCTCACGAGCCCGCCGATCCCGAGCATCCTCGGGCCCGGCGCATCTGCGACCGGAACCTACGCCGTCCGCATTGAGCAGTCCGCCCCCGAGGACGCGGTGCTCGAGCTATCCATCATGCTGGCCATCACCGGCGAGGATCCCGAGGAGTGCGAGCCGCTCGACCCGGGCGATATCCCCGACGGTGCCGTCCTCGTCAACAACTCCGGCCTCTGCACGTTCTTCTTCGACGGCAACCCGGGCGATTGCGGACCTGGCTGGACCGAGGCGCGACCGTTCGCGTGGCATTTCGTGGCCAACAAGTCCAGAGGGCTCGGCACCGGCGAGCTGACAGCCGAGTTCGTGACGGCGGGCACAGTGGGACCGGTGGACCCGACGGCGGTTCACCGGAACAACCAACACTTTTTCGTATATACGGCGAGCGCCGACACGGTGCAGGGGTCCTACGTGCAATTCTCCGGCGGGGCCGCCACCCGTGTGGGGCTTGTGCTCTCGCATACCTGCAACGACCCGACAACCGGTGGTCACTCGAGCGGCGCCGATCTCACGCTCTCCGCCTCCGCACGCCCGATGGGGCCGGATAGCGGCCACATGGCGGTCACGCTCACGCTCAACAACGAGGGCGAGGCCGATGCCGCCGCGGTCGCCGTGGCGACGACGTTCCCAACAGGCGTAATGGCGCGACAGATTGCGGCGCCTCGAGGGACCGAAGTAGGTGCCGACGGCACGTGGCTCGTCCCCCATCTCGGCGCTGGGGATGAGCTGACGCTCGGCGTGGTAGTCAGCGTCGCTCGAGCGGGCACGCACACGGTTACCGCCGAGGTCATGGACGCGGGCGCACTCGACGCCGACTCGACGCCGGGCAACCATGCCCGCGGCGAGGACGACTACGTATCCCTGCTGGTGAGCTGGACGCTGCCGGCAGCCGACGGCGGTGCGGCTGCCGCCGCCACTCTCGCGGCGCTATTGCTTGTCGCGGCACTCCAGCTCGTTCGGAGGCAGCCGGATGCGGTCGAACGTTAACTTGGCCTCTGTGACGGAAGCCCCCGTTCCCGAAGTGTCCGACTCGGCGGACTCGCCACCGGATACACCGTCGGCTGGCGTGTTGCGACAGCGAGCCCATCGATACATCAACCTCATTCGCAATCCGCAACGAACTCACTCAGGGGCTGAGTCGTTGCGGGCAACGGGTGCGGTGCTTGCCTACCTTGCCGTTTCGTACTGGCTGACAGGGTGGTTCTTCTCTCGCGTCTTCAGCACCGTGCCCGGCTTCAACTTCTACGTGTTGCAGCCGGTTATTTGGGCTGGGCTCGGCGTAATTGCCTACTGGAGCTGGCGCCGGCTCGCCGACCGCCCTCCGTTCAGCAGGCTGTTCACGGGCATCGCCGTCTTCGTCGGCCTTTTCCACGTTGGCATCCTCGTCATGGCCGGACTGGTGCTCGGGATGGGTGACTCTCCGGTGGCGAGGAGCCTTCTCAACTACCCGAGGAACGGTCTCTACATCGTGACCCTGCTCCTCGGCATCGAGACGGCGCGCGGGTTCCTCTACGAGACTTGGCGACGCCACGACGAACTCATCGCCTTCGCTGCTACCACCGTGTTGTTCTTCGCAATCAGCGTGCCGGCGTCGCAATGGACGTTGATCGGCGAGGCAGACAGATTCGTACGCATCGTCGGCGGTCGCTGGCTTCCGGCACTTGCACTGAGCGCACTCGCAACGTGGCTCGTCCACGTTGGCGGCCTCGGTCCGTCCTTCGGGTACCGGTTCGTATTGCTTTCGTTCGAATGGTTCTCCCCTGTGCTCCCCGACCTCGGCTGGCTCGCGTTGCTGGTCGCCGGTGTCGCCACTCCGGCGATCGCCGCGACCCTCGCCCGCAACATCTATGCCGACACGGTCGAGGCGGAGCGCCGTGGATTCTGGGTCGATGTTGAGTCAGGTCGCAGTGACGAGTCGGAAGCAGTCTCCGAGGAAGACAGCGCACCGCGTCGCTGGGTAGGGCTCGCCGGCACGGCGGTCGTGTCGATCCTGTTGCTCCTGTTCCTCACCGGCGCCTTCGGGGTGCGGCCCTCGATCGTGTCGGGGATCTCGATGGAGCCCGCGTACGAGCGCGGCGACATTGCCATTATCCGCGAAGCCGTCGACACCGACACGCTTCAGGTGAATGACGTCGTCCGGGTGCGGAGCGGAGGCATCGACATCGTGCACCGGATCATCGCAATCGACGAAACGCCGACCGGACGCGTCTTCACCACGAAGGGCGACAACGTTGCCCGCCCGGATCCACCTGTCGCCGCAGTCAAGGTGGACGGCAAAGTGGTGTTCCTCATCCCGGAAGTGGGCCGGCTCGCGCTCTGGCTACGGGGTGCGTGAACGGTATTGGCCCTAGCGTCTTCCCCCGGTGGGCGCTACTGGGATCGAACTTTCGCCGCGCAACCGACAGCACCCTCACACAAACGACACCATCAAGAACGCGGCCGCCCAAGAACCTCGCCGTCGCTCCCCCAGAACCGGATATGTGGCTAATCCGTCGCCGGTCGTGTCTTCCGTGCGAGATTCGATGTCACCGGGTCAGGAGCGCGAGCGTGGCCCGCCCTCGATCGCGTTGCGCCGGCGCGAGGCCCCGCCAGGTCGGGTGCTCACGATCGGTCAGCTCCGTGCGTGCGCGCAGGCGGAGGCGGTCCTCGCCGGTAACGGTGGCCAACCCCTTCGGGCGAAGATCACTCGCCACCCGGAAGCCATATCGAGTGCCCACCCGCGCGCGTTATCCGGTGCGGTCTCGAGCGCCTGTTACTCGCAACCAGCGACAGGCGACGACCCCACTCATTGTGTGTCGCTGGGTGTAGAAACGACCTGGAAGGCGGGACGGGTTGACTTCACCCATGCTTGAAGGCGTCGCCCTTTGAGCCCCGAACGCGAAGATCCCGCGGCTCAGATAGAGCCGCGGGATCGGATGTCGTCTACCTCACGGGTACGTGAGTCTGACACGGGCACTTCGGCACCGTGCAACCTATCGAGCGGTGCTCGCGGCGGGGATGACCACAGCCAAAACACCGCTGCCGGTTGCCGTCCGCCGGGCGACCCTGCGCCTTACTCAGCGTGAGCGCTCCTTGGCGACGTTGACCGTCAGATCCCGGCCGTCGACGCTCTTGCCATTCAGCGCGTCGATTGCTGCCTTGGCAGCCTCAGCGGAGCCCATCTCGACGAATCCGAAGCCGCGCGAACGGCCGGAGTCGCGATCGGTGATCACATTGGCGGACTTCACCTCACCGTGCTGACTAAACAGGCTCTGCAAGTCGCCGGAGTTGGTCTCGAACGTGAGATTTCCCACGTAGATGTTGGTTGACATGAATGCTTTCCTCGCATTTCGAACCGTCAGGGCATAGAACGCCCGCGGGATGTGCGTAGGAAAGGCCGAAGCAAAGCTCGAACGGACCATGCAAGTCCTGCGTCAACTCCACCGGACGGAACCAAGAATGTGGAGTAGGCGCTGCGCGCCATCGGGCGCGCTGTACGTAGTCATGATAGCCGCTTGTCGAACGTAGGTCACCGCCCACCACTATCACTTCGGAATGCCGCAGAGCGCATCGGACGAGCCCGCCAGCCTCACGCCTCGCCTTCGGTCATGAACGACCGCTGGACAGCCGCAGACGGTTTCTTTGAAGGCGCCCTGCGGGCCAATGACCGGAGCGCACGCGTCGCAGCCAGGTCGACCTACGGATTCGCAGCACAACGAATATCGGCACGCCCCGGATGGGACTCGGTGAACTCTGCAAGTGGTGTCGCTATCCGTTTGACCGGTTTTGACTTTCGCCGAGGCGACCTGACTTCTCGCTGTCTGCACCGTGACCAAGGTGGGCGACGTCGGGAGAGGATCTCCATTCGGCCCGGTTCGTGTCGTTCAGCGGGACAAGCGCAAACGGCCGGACGGCCCGGCGCACCCGCCACTCAGTCCGAGACCAGGTAGGCCTCGGCCACGAGTTGGTGTGCGAGTCGGATGGCCTCCTCAGCGGCGTGCTCGTCCTGATCTGCAGCGGCTACCTGACCGAGTTCGCGGAGATCTGCAAGCTCTGGCTTCACCGGCGCTCCGACCAACCTCACCGCGTCGACAGCAGCGATGGCGACGGACACCGCCTGCTGGCGGTCGCCGCGTGCCGCGAGCGCTTCGGCCGTCTCCAGCAGCCGCAGCGGAAGGGTGGCCGGAGCCGCGGCGGACTCGATCCGGGCCGCGCCCCTCCGCTGGATGACGCGTTCGATCGCGACGCTGCCGAGCCCCACCGATAGGACCGCAGCGCCGAGCCAGCCCGGCACGCTGACCGCCACCGCAGCTAGGGCGCCCGCGACCCATCCCAGCTCGAGACGGGCCTCCAGACCGGCATATGCCTGGCCTCGCCGAGCGTGGGGTGCCTCGGTCTGCACCACGAAGTCGAAGGCCCGCCGGGCCACACTGCCGCTGGTCCCGACAATGAAAGCGAGTGCGACCGCGCTGACGCGATGGAAGCGGAGTGCGGTGACCAGCGCCATGACTGCCGGGCTTGCGAGCGCGGCCGTGAGCATCACCTGCTCCCCGACGAGTCGGCGCAGCCTCGGGGCGAGGAACGTCCCGGCGAAGGCACCCAGCCCGATCGAGATGGCCAGCAGACCGAAGAACCATGCGGGTTCGCCGGCACCCTTCATCACGAAGCCGATGTGGAACACCAGGAAGCCGACGGCGGCCCGGAGGCTGCTCATCCCGAGCGTGGCCGACCGCACGCCGGGCCCCGACAGCTCCAACTGCTCGACGATCGGCGAGGCGTTTTCCAAGGGGTGAGGCGGAGGCAGACGAAGGGCGAGGAGAGCCCCCACGCCGTAGGCCGCCGAACCGGCCCGCAGGACCCACCCGGGCCCAAATGAGTCGAGGATGGCCACGGCCACCAGAGCAGCTGCCGCGCCGGCCACGGCGCCGATCCGGGCCAGCCGGGAGTTGACCACCACGAGGAGAGAGCGGTCGGTCACAAGCACCGGCACCAGCGAGTACCGCGAGACGTTAAACACCTTGGCCAGCACCAGGATCGCGAAGGCAAGCGGGTAGAGCAGCAACCCCTTCAGTTGGGTGGCGAGGAGCAGCGCGAGCAGAGCTCGGCCCCCGAAAGCAGCCAGGAGCACCATCCGGTGGCCGCCACGGACCCGGTCGATCAGCGGTCCGATGAGCGGCGCCAGCACCAGGAACGGAGCCATCGTGACAGCGAGATACAGCACGATCCGGGGTCGGGCTGCGTCCAGCGAGACGTTGAAGAACAGCGAGCCGACGAGTGACACGGCGAACATGGTGTCGCCGAAGCTGTGGAACGCCTGTACGGGAAGGAGTCGGCCGGCGCCGGTGTCGCCGGGCAGTGGCAGATCGTCGAACCTGGCGGACGTGAGGTGACGGATCCATCTCATAGCCGACGGGTGTTTGGTCACCCCGCTCACGGCTCTCCGACCAAGCTCTCGGGTTCGACCGGTTCGGGTTGTTCGATCAGGACCATGGTCTGGCCGCTTCGAACAAGCCGAAAACGGTAACCGACGACTCGGTCCGACGTTTGGTAGACCTCGGCCCGGATATCGATGGGTCGCGCGACCGGAACGGGACCAAGCCCGAGAAGGAGACCACCGTCGCGCACAGGTGCGCCGACTTCGGACTCGTCCAGTGCCTCGGTTCGAATGTCGACAAACCGGATGTCAACGGCCGGCTCGAAGTGGTGCACGACTTCCACCTGCACGTCCAGGTCGATCTCGCCGGGTCCCAGGCTTTCGACATAGACGGGTGGCATCTCGTCGAGTGCCGGGTCGGGGGCGAACTCAGATTCGGCGAGGACCCATTCGACCACCACGATGTAGGCGTCGGCGACCGCGCTGTCCCGGCTTCCGTTGTCGTCACCGCATCCAGCCAGGAGGGCGCCGCAGAGGAGGATGACCACGGCGGCACGACAGGGAGTCGCGCGGCGGAACATCCGATCAGGGTAGTTCCAAGTTGCCCGCGACGCCGAGGCCGCCACTCTCGTAGCTTCCGGATGTGGACGTCGACCTGCTCATCCGAGAGGTCTGACGTGCTAGGTCATCAGGTTCCGGTTCACGTCGAGGCCGTCGAATCGCGCACGAACGCGCACCGATGGCGATGACCGAGTGTTCCACTCGACCGGTAGATGAACACGACCCTTGCAGCACAACGGTTCCAGCCGGTGGGCGCTACTGGGATCGAACCTTCTCCGCGCAACCGACAGCACCCACACACGAAACGACACCACCACGAACCCGAGCCGCCCAAGAACCTTGCTGTCGCTCTCCCAGAAGAGGAACGCCGCACGCATCGACGCGCACGGCGACCGGATCAACGCTCGGGCCGCTGAGTGGGCGCTACTGGGATCGAACCTTCTGACCTCTTCCGTGTCAGGGAAGAACGGGCCGCGACGAGAAGCGCATTGGGCACCAACCAATCCGGCTATAAGCGTTGTCCTGCAACGGATTTCGGTGCACGCACAATGCTCACCAGTTCTCATCAATTCCGGTTGTTTTTCAACAAAACGCGCACGAAACGCGCACCGTCGCGATACGAAGTTGAGTATTGGGTGCGGCAGACACACCCGAACGCGGAATATGGATATGTGGGTAATCCGTCGCCGCTCGCGTCTTCGGAGCGAGGTTCGATGTCACCGGGTTAGGAGCGCGAGCGTGGCCCGCGCTCGATCGCGTTGCGCTGGCGGGAGTCCTCGCCAGGTCGCGTGCTCGGCATCGGTCAGCTCGGTGCGGGCACGCAGGCGGAGGCGGTCCTTGCGCGTCATGCGAGTTGCGAGGTCGAGTGGTTCCTCGACAAGGGCAAGTAGGAACGCGAGGTCCAGCCGTTGGGCATCAGGAGCGTCATCGACGCCTACTGCCTCCGCTTTGGCGATGATGGCGCCGAGGAGTGAGGGACGAGGCACCTGACCCGCTGTGGTGGTGGTGTGGATGGAGAGAAGTTCGGTTCGGGTCAGCGCTTGGGTGCCGCCCGGGACTTCGAGGGTACGGCCAGGTGGCGTCGTCGTGAGATTGGTGCGAGGCCCGAGCCCTTCGGGGGCCAGGACGTCGATGCTGACACCGTCTCGCCGGTACCGGTGGGCGAGCCCTTCGGGCGTAGTTCCTTCAAGGCCGAATCCGCGCAGTTCAATGGCGGCAACGAAGCCGGCGACGCCACCGGTCGCGATGCGAGCGTTGACCAAAACGTCGAGATCGGTCGAGACGCGGGGCGGAGTTGCGGCGTGTTCGATGGCGTGCAGGTAGACCATCTGACCGCCAATGAGGGTCCATTCACCGGGGCGCAGCTCGGTGAGCTCGATGAGCGTGTCCCATAGAGCGTCGTCGTGGCCGGGAAGGGTTGGTAGTAGCAGTGAGGCGCGCTCGACGGTGGGCCACACGCTCATCGGTGAAGGGCCAGCGCGGCGCCGGCGCGGCGGCTCCGTTCGTCGTCTGCCTCGAGGAGATCGACAGCCACGACAGATCGCGGTGCCACGTCCATCTCGGGGGAAAAGGGCCACACCGCGTCGCCGACGACACGGAGAACGACATTCGGTCGTTCGGCGTCGGGGTCGAGCCCGTACTGGTTGATCAGAGCTGCGATCTGCGCCTCAGGCACATAGGCCTCCAAGAAGTCAGAAGCCACGATACCGGCGCCGTGGTCTGCGCCAGCGCTCACGCCCGAACGGACCACACTGGGCTCCGATGCCAGAGGTTCCAGTACCGAGGGGTGGCCGTAGAATCGTCGCATCTCGGCACGGGCACCCAGTCGGGCCACCAGGCCAGCCAGACCCCGCTCAGCAAGGCGGCGACGCGCTCGAGAACGGTCCACAGGCGACAGATCAGAGCTGTCACCATTGGCAATGGCCAGCACCGCCCAGGCTGAGGAGGCACTCCACGGCCGACCCACTGGTCCGCGGTGGCGTTTCAGATTCTCGAGGGCGCGGCGCTCAATCGCCCACTCTCTACCAATCTGATGGCCAGCGAGGAGCTCATCCGCCAACATCCGACGGACCCGGCGAGGGCTCACCTCCAGATACTCTGCCGCTTCAGCCACACCCACAACATTCCTGACATAACTATACCGATAACGGTATAGTTATGTCAATGCTCTTACGCCACAGACAAAGTGGAACGCGCCTCGAGGGCCACGATCGTCACGGGTGAGCGCCCGATCCCTCAGCACGCATCAGTGCCTGATCGGTGCGGTCTATGCCGGGGAGCGTTACGTCCCGAGATTGGCTGATCTGAGCGGTGCACCGCCCGGAATTCCCCAGAGGGTGCCCCCTCAATGGCCCCGAATGACGGAGCCGGCGCCGGTCTGGGCGAAAGCCGCGGCGCGGGCAGTTCCAGCCCCTCGACCAGGATGACCAGGCACTCGACGGTGCCGTCGTCGGCCAGCTCAAAACGGAATCGGGTGTCGTCGTCGGCGATAAAGAACGCAGTCTCGGACAGGGCCAGAAGCTCCGTCTCGTCGTCCCCCTCTGACAGCCACAGTCCATCTTGCCGCAGGTGGACGTTGAATCGGTTGCCCTGCAACTCGTACTCACCCACGTACTGCTCCATCACCGACCGCTCGAGCTCGATCGCCACCGGGTCCGGTGGAGGCTCGCGTCTCTGCGCCGGATCGAAGACGGGGTAGCCCAGCCAATCGAAGGGTGAGCTTTCGTCGCCTAAGGCGACGGCCACCATCTCGCGGGCGACGCTTTCGAAGTTGTCGCTGTTGCTGAGAAAGACGACGCCAGTACCGGCATCGAAGTGGGTCACGGTGTAGTTCTGCCAGCCAAAGCCGTGGCCGGTGTGGAAGAAGGCGCGGCCGCGTGTCGTGTCGAATCGGCCCCAGCCCAATCCCCAGGCCAGCGCGATCTCCTCGTTGGCTGCCGTCCGCTGCCACAGGGGACCGAACATCTGCTGCGAATCGATCGTCACCTGTGGTGACAGCATCGCCTCGACCAACTCTCGATGTCTTCCCTCCGCGCTGACGAGGGCGGCCAAGAAGCGGGCGTAATCACCGGCGGTGGTCATCATGGAGCCGACGGCGTCGGCGTCACGGCGGCGATCCAGCCGCTTGGCGCGCTCGAACTCGTCATGCGGGACCGCGTGGTTGTCCTCGAACTCGTCCTGCCAGACGTAACTAGTGCGTGTCATACCGAGGGGGTCGAAGATTCTGTCTTGCGCCAGTTCCTCGAGACCGCGGCCGGTCACCTCCTCGACGACCAGTTGGAGTAGGGCGATGCCTTCGCCCGAGTAGTTGAAGCGGGCGCCCGGATCGAACAGGAAGCGCAGCTTGCCGTCGTCGGCGAGTAGGCGCGAGTTAGGGAAGCCGGAGCTATGGCTGAGAACATGCCGCGTCGTGATCGCGCCGGTGCGCTCGTCGCCGGCGAGGTCGACATAGCGGGGAAGCTCGCCGAGTGGCTGCCCGAGGTACTCCTCTAGCGGTCGATCGAGCTCCAGGGTCCCTTCCTGCGCCAGCAGCATCACCAGATAGGCGAAGACAGGCTTACTGAACGATGCGGCGGCAAAAACCGTGTCGGCGTCCGCTGGCTCGTTCCACTCAGTGCTCCGCACCCCGAACGAACGCACCCAAACCACCTTCCCCTGCTCGAGGACAGCGAAGGAAACGCCCGGGACTCCGGCCTTAGCCATGATCTCGGTCAGGGTGCGTTCGACTTCCGCTCTCAGCAGCGGATCGTCCGGGGCGTTGGTTCCGTTCGGCGCAGTCACGACACCGTCGGGCACCGCCACGGCAGCGTCTGTCGATGTCGATGGCGTCGATGGCGGTTCGGTGCTGTCGCCGCAAGCCGAAACGATCACCGTCAGCAGTGCCACCAGAGTGAAGAGTCGGGGCAGCGGCACCTCCCTGATCGCTTCACACGTTACCCGCCATCCGCACGCCGGACCAGAGGCCCTCGGCCCATCCGCCCTAGAGCTCGGCGAAGCCTAGGACCAACTGCCGAACTGCGGCCGGACAGCTTCAACAGGCCGATCCTGGACGTGCCGTTCGGCGTGGTTTGTTGAAGCGAGC
>CAMYJM010000054.1 GCA_947258635.1 uncultured Acidimicrobiaceae bacterium | reverse complement strand
CAGGCGGTGGCAACTCTGGTCCGCGTCTTCGGCGACATAACGCTCGCCGAAGACGCCGTCCAGGACGCCTTTGTCGTGGCGAGCGACCGGTGGCCGACCGATGGCATCCCGCCGAATCCCGCCGGATGGATCATCACGACCGCACGAAACCGGGCGATCGATGTCGTGCGCCGGATGTCCCGCGGCCGGGAACTCCATGAGGAGTTGGGAGCGGTCGGGAGCCCTGCGGATTCATTACAAGAGGACGGACCTGTGATCGACGATCAGCTGCGGCTCATCTTCACCTGCTGCCATCCGGCGCTGCGCGTTGAGCACCAGGTGGCCCTGACCCTGCGCCTGCTGGGCGGGCTCAGCGTGGATGAGGTGGCCCGCTCGTTCCTCGTGAGCGAGTCGACCATGGCCAAGCGCCTGGTACGGGCCAAGTACAAGATCAAGGCCGCCAAGATCCCGTACCGCGTCCCGGCAGATGCCGACCTGCCGGACCGGCTCCGCTCGGTTCTGTCGGTGGTGTACCTCATCTACAACACCGGCGCCGACGATGCCGACCGAGCCGCGCTACGCAGCGATGCCATCCGGCTCACCCGTGCCCTCGTCGAGTTGATGCCCGACGAACCGGAAGCCGCCGGGCTCCTCGCCCTGATGCTGCTGAGCGAAGCGCGAATGCCGGCCAGAACAGATGCCGGTGATCTGGTGCTGCTACGCGATCAAGACCGGACGAAGTGGGACCGCACCCTGATCGAGGAGGGGCACACCATCGTGCGAGCCTGCATCCGCCGCGACCGGCCGGGTCCGTATCAGCTCCAGGCCGCCATCCAGGCGGTGCACTGCAACGCCCCGTCCTTTGCGGCTACCGATTGGCCCCAGATCCTCGCCCTGTACGACCACTTGCTGACGTTCGCGCCGACGCCGGTGGTTGCGCTCAACCGGGCCATTGCCGTCGGCGAGGTCGAGAGCCCCGCCGCGGCGCTCGCCGCGCTCGACGAAATCTCACCCGTTCTCGAGAGCTACCACCTGCTACACGCAACCCGCGGGGCCATGTTGAACCGGCTCGGGCGGCCCTCAGACGCCAAGGCGGCGTACGAACGGGCCGCCGAGCTGGCCCCGACCGACCGGGACCGGCGATTCCTTGCGGACCAGATCGCGGAGTTGGACGACGTTTGACTCCGCCCTGTTCTTGCGGACATCCCCGCAACATATGGCGCGGATGTCCGCAAGAACAGGAGTATCCCCCAGTCATTGACCACGGCGGGTGGCGATGCGAGACTCGTGCGTAGTCGACCGCGGAGGAAGCGTGCGCGTCGTCGGATACGTCCGCGACACTCCAGACCCATCGGAAGCCGAACCGGCCTTCGCCCAGGCGGAGCGGGTACGACGCTGGATCAACGACAGTGGCCATCAACTCGTCGCTATCTGTCAGGACGTGCGCACCGCGGGTCGCCCACTGGGGCGTGACGGCTACCGGGCCATGATCGGCGTGGTCGGCACCGGCCAAGCCGAGGCGGTGCTGGTTCCCTCGCTGGCGGCGCTATCCGCGGACAAGGTGACTCAGGAGATCATGTTGTGGGATCTGCGGGCGCGCAACATCGCCGTGCTGTCCGCCACCGAGTCGGACGTCGAGCTGCTGGCAGACCCGCCACCGGACTCGCTACGCATCCTGATCCGCGACGTCCTGGCCAAGGTCGTCGACCACGTGGAAATGGTTGGGGTGGGTGCCATCCCGTTGGGCCAACCGGGCACTCCAACCCTGCCGCTGGTCGCAGAGGCCGAGGACGAGGAGGACTACGCCGCCAGCGGTGTCGTCGTGGAGTTGATCCCGCCGACTCCCGCGGACCCCTTCCGGCGCAGCCGGATCACCCCGGCGCTGTAAGGGCCCGCCACGCCGCCTGGCCCACGGCGAAAGCCTCACCGGCGGCGATCACCGCAGATCCCACCTGGCGGCCGACACCGACGATCTCGACCAACACTGTGACAATCCGGGCGTCGCCGGCCTCGCTGCGCTGGACGGCCACCAGCTCGGACTCGAGGCCCAGCAGCTCGGCGAGGGCTCCCACAATCGCGGCGTCCATGCCGTCGGGGCCGCTGCCGACCTGACGAGTCACCGCGGCATCGCCGGCAATGACCCGTACCGCGATCCCTTGGCGGCTCTCCTCAACGGACACGCTGTCGAGCAGCAGCGCCGGAGCTTCCTCGACCTCGATTACCGGCTCGAGTGCGGGCTGCTGGACACCCGGCAAACGGAACACCGCGCCGCCGTTGTTCTCGGCTCCCGGCGGGGGTGGTGGCCCCGGTTGCAGCTCGGGCGAATGGGCGGGGGCCGCGGCAATCGGCGCCTCGGAGGGAGCGTCGCCCGCGGTTTCGTCATTCGCCCGATGGGAGCGCATGCCGTAGCTGGCGAGCACCCTCTGCACCTCGCGGCCCACCGATTCGGCATCGGCTCCGGCGGCGAGCTGAACCCGCACCCCCTGCGGGGCGTCCTCTTCACCGTCGAGCTCGGCCGAGGCGATGCCGGCGATCGACATCAACTCACTGCGCAGGGAGTCAGCCAGACGCCACCCCGCTTCGCCCGGTCGCCTGCCGGAAGCGGCGGCGCCACTCGAGATAGGCGATCACGTCGGCCGGGATCACCGGGGCATCGGGGCTGCCGTAGGCCGTTGCCTGCCGCCAATGCAGATAACCCGGTTCCGGAACCGGCAGACGCGGCTTGTGGGCCCACCAAGCGCGGGGAGCCAGCGCGACCAACGCCCGTGCGGCCTCCCCCCAAAGTCGGGGGCGACGCAATACCGCCCAGAGCACGCCCGATCCCGCCATGGCAGCATCGTAACCGTTTCTCACCCTCCGCAGTCGCCTAACTCACAAATCCAGTAGTGTCAGGGTCCCCGCTGCCGGAGGAAGGAGCCCGCGTTGACCGTAACCGCGGCCGAGCTCGAGGAGTTCGGAAAGCGATTCGACGCCATCGTCGACAATATCGAACGCGTCATCCAGGGCAAGCGCGACACCATCGAGCTCATGACCATGTGCCTGCTATCGGGGGGGCACGCTCTGGTAGAGGATGTTCCCGGGGTCGGCAAGACCCTTCTGGCCAAGTCACTGGCCCGTTCCATCGACTGCAGCTTCCACCGAGTCCAGTTCACTCCGGACCTCCTCCCCTCCGATGTGACGGGCGTTTCGGTCTGGGATCGCGACTCATCGACCTTTGAGTTCCGGCCCGGCCCGGTGTTCGCCAACGTTGTGCTGGGTGACGAGATCAACCGAGCGAGCCCGAAGACTCAGGCCGCCCTTCTCGAGGCCATGGAGGAGCGACAGGTCACCGTCGACGGCGTAACCCGATCGCTCGACCTACCGTTCATGGTGGTCGCCACCCAGAACCCGATCGAGCACGAGGGGACCTACCCCCTACCCGAGGCGCAGCTCGACCGCTTCATGATGCGGCTCGATATCGGCTATCCATCGCGCGACAAGGAACTCGAGATGCTCGACGCACACGCCGACCACTCGACGTTCGAGGATCTCCAGCCGGTGCTGCATGCCCAGGATGTCATCGAGATGGCGACAACGGCCCGCAACGTGCACGTCGCCCCGGTCGTCAAGAGCTACCTCGTCGATCTCGCAGAAGCGTCGCGCAACGACCCGGAGCTGCTTCTCGGGGCGTCACCGCGGGCAACCCTGTTCCTGCAGCGGGCGGCCCGGACGACGGCCGCCGCGAAGGGCCGCGACTATGTCTCTCCCGACGACATCAAGGCGGTCATCCACCCCGTGCTCAACCACAGGCTGATCCTGCTGCCGGAGGCAGAGATGCGAGGCGTGACTGTGGACAGCGTGATCGCCGGGATCACGGCAGGCGTGCCGGTACCGGGAACTCGAGCCAACGTCTGATGCCGACGCTGCGCGGCTGGGCTGCCCTCGGCGCTGCCCTCGCTTTGGGTCTGCTGTGGGTGGGTTTCGGCGAGCAGTTGCTCCTGGCGCTGGCGGCTTTCCTGCTCATTGCGGTCCTGCTGGGATCGCTATACGTGCGCCGGGCCGGGCTCAACGTCGCTTTGGGGCGGGTCGTCACCCCGATCCAGGTTCACGATGGCGATCGGGCGATCGTGGACGTCACCATGACATCTTCCCGGCGACTGCACGAAGCGGTGGTCGAAGATGTCGTTCACGGCCTCGGCGCCGCCTCGTTCGATGCGGGTCGCGTCAAGCCGGCGACACCAATGGTCGCCCGCTACGAGGTTCTGTGCCGACCCCGCGGCATCTACAAACTGGGCCCGGCCACGGTGCGAGTGCGCGATCCGCTCGATCTGGCCGAGTACGCGGTGGGCGCCGGCAAAGTAGACCGCTTGGTCGTGTACCCGAGGATCGAGACGCTCGACGGCCTCCCCACGGTGCGCGGCCAGGACCCCAACGTCAACACCGCCACCGCCAGCTTCTCTCTCACCGGTGGCGAGGACTTCTTCACGCTGCGGGAGTACCAGCAGGGCGACGACCTGCGCCGCGTCCATTGGCCCTCCTCGGCACGGCGCGACAAGCTGATGATCAAGCAGCTCGAGATGCCTTGGCAATCACGCGCCTTGCTCCTCCTCGACCCGCGATCCCAGAACTACCAAACGCCGGAAGCCTTCGAGCACGCAGTACGGGGAGCGGCGTCGGCGCTGGCACACCTATTTCGCCACGGGTACTCACCGGCGTTGTGGATTGGCGAGCCCGAGGTGACGACGGTGTCATCGAGCCAGTCGTACACGATGGCGATGGAGCAACTGGCGACGATTGCCACGACCCGTTCGATCGATCTGCGGGCGGCCGTCGGCAGAATGCGCCGCAGCGGAATGGCCGGGGGGGCGCTGGTGCTCGTCACCGGGAGCCCCGACGACTCCCACCTCGCGGTTTACCGCACGCTGGGCAGGGATTTTGTCAGAACCCTGCTGATGGCGGTCACAGACGAATCGAATGACGCGATAATTCAGTTCAGAGCGGCCGGGGCGGTCACCGTGCAGTCCGCCAGCACCTCCAAGTGGGCCCCGGCTTGGCAAGAAGCGATGGAGCGAGCATGGCATTCCGCTACAGCTGGCTAGCCGGCAGCGCCGCCCTGCTCTTCGTGCTCTACCAGCTCAACGGGCTGCTCAAGTCGAGCGTCGATGGGGCGCCGTGGCAGCTGGTCGTAGTCGCCGCCCTCGTTTTGGGCGTCGCCATCACCTGGACGGCCCTCGCCTACCGCCTTCCAACATGGCTCACCGTCGTCATCAACGCAGCAGCCGCCGTCATTGCCATCGCCAGGGTGTCGGCGCCGGAGACGACGTGGGCGCTGCTCCCGACCACGGAAACGCTCACCTTGCTCCAAAGACAGCTCTCGCAAGCACTCGACATCGTGCGCAATGGCATCGAGCCGGTGATCCCCGTGGCCGGCCTCGTTGTGATGTTGCTGGTGCTCTTCTGGACGATCGGCTTCCTCTTTGCCTGGGGCCTGTCCAAGGGCCACCCCTATGTGGCGCTGCTCCCGCCGCTCATCATCGCACTCCAGTTCGCCACCATGGATCGACAGCGGACCACCGCGATCCGCTCCGCCATCTTCGTTTCCATCGTCGCCGGCTGCCTGCTCGCCGTAGCTCTCGACCAGCGCAAGCATGGGACCGGCCGCATGGTCGCCTTAGGACGATTCGAGGTCAGAAAGTCACGTATCTCGCGATCATCGACCGGTCTACTCGCTTCCATCGTCGTCTCCTCGATCGCCGTGGTTTCCCTGTTCGGCGGTGCCGTCCCGGCCGATGGCGTCCTCGACTGGCGCAGCCCCACCGGGCTCACCGGAGACTTCTACGGGTCTGTCGCGTACAACCCGTTCATCGGCATCAAACAGAGCGTCATTTCCTTCTCCGACCTTCCGGTGTTTGCGGCCAGGATCGAAGGAGAGGTACCCGCCGATCAGATCTACTTCAGCCTGCTGACGATGGAGACCTATCGGGGCGGCCAGTTCTTCGCATCGAAGCCCGAGGTGGTCCAACTCGAAGAAGAACAGTGGCAACCGGAAGGCCACACGTTCGCCGGTCCGGCCGATACGGTGCGCGCCGACGTGGAGATTCTACGACTCCGCATGGAGTGGCTCCCGGCGCCTGCCGTGGCGACCGATTTCGGTGCGGAAGAGAAGATCGAACGATCGGTGCGGGCGCGTACCGACGACGGGGCCCTGCGATTCGATGGAGGGCGCACGTTCGAGGGCATGAGCTATTCGGTGCGGTCCGACATCCCCCGTCCCGACATCGCCGTGCTGGCCACCGGCTCAGACGGCGCCCTGTCCCCCGCTTTTGCCGAAGCGGCCAAGGCAAACGAACGGGTCCCCGCTCCGGCGATCGCCGAGGTTCGAGAGGAGCCGCCCGATGTCGAAACCTATCTCAGCCTCCCCGATGACCTGGACACTGGAATTGGCGCGCTGGCGCGGGAACAGACCCGCAACCTGGGCACGTCGTTCGAGAAGGCCATTGCCCTCGAAAGCTGGTTCCGGTCGCCTGCCTTCAGGTACTCGACGAACATCGTGCCGGGCCACGGCGCCACCGACCTCGCCGCCTGGCTACTCGACCCCGAAAGCCCCAACTACCGCACCGGGTATTGCGAGAACTTCGCCACGTCGATGGCAGTCTTGGCGCGGACCATCGAGATTCCCAGCAGAGTCGTGCTGGGGTTCACGCCGGGCACGCCTCAGGGGGACGGAACGATCGTGGTTTTGGACCGCAACGCCCATGCCTGGGTGGAGCTGTGGATGCCGACCCAGGGCTGGGTCAGGTTTGACCCCACCCCGCGCAGCGACGAGGTCAACCCGACCACGTTCGAGCAAGTCGAGACGTCATTGGGCTTCCCGCTCACCAACTACCTCGACGTTCCGGATCCGGACGCGGTCGATATAAGCGTGGTGGCTCGCCCGCCTGTGACGCTGCCGCTGGACGACGCCATCGCTCCGATAGGCGGCGGCCCTATCGAAGAACGCGGCTTCGAGATTCCCGGGTGGGTTGCCGGCACTCTCCCCTGGCTGGGGATGGTCTTCGTGTTGTTTGGCGGAATCCCGATCGTGAAATGGTGGCGGCGGAGAAGGCGGCAGCGCCGGCTGCGTACCGGAGACGTCTCGGCTGCCTGGGATGCGATCGTCGCCAGGCTCGATGACCTGGGGACCCCACCCAACCCGGCGGATACTCCCGTCGAGGTGGCCTCGAAGGTCGATGCCGTCATGGGCCCACTGGCGCTCGTCTACACCCGCAGTGTCTACGGTGATGCCGCCGTCGTCCCCGACGAGCTCGTAACGGTGGCATCGACATCGCTCGCGCAAACGGAGCAACGGTTGACTACGCGACACTCGCGCTGGGAGCGACTCCTCGCCGGCTATCGCGTCGGCACACTGCTGCCGCGATCGTGGCAGCGGCGCAGCCGGCGCTGACGAACCGTCTGCTAGCCGGTCTCTGCTTCCGACATCACGTCGTCCTGGACCCGACGCAGCATGTCGAGGAAACGCTCCCGATCGAGTTCGAACCGAGTCACGTCCTCTTCCACAGATTGGGCGATCTCATTGATCGCCACGAAGAACGCCAGCTGACCTTCTCGCAGCGCGTCGAGCAGTTGATCCTCATCATGGGCCACCCGAAAGATCGTCTGCCCGTCCGTGACGAGCTTGACCTCAGCCAGGTGGCCATCCAGTTCGGCGGTCCGTCGCAGGTAGTCCCACGCCCGGCGCACCCGCTGGACCGACATGCCGTTGTCGAGCAAGCTCTTGACAACACGCAAGGCCACCAGGTCCCGAAATGAATAGAGCCGGCGACGACCGGGCCGCCCGCCGGTGCTCTGCAGTGATGGCTCCACCAGGGCCACCTTGTCCCAATACCGAAGTTGGTGTGCTGTGCAATGTGTCAGCGCTGTCGCTTGCTGAGCTGTAAACCCTTCCAACAATCCCTCTCCCGTAGTCACGCCCGGGGGCGACAACGGGTCTCAAACAGGAGGCTGGCTCCGCCTTCCTACCGAGACGCTTTCCCGACCGGGAGAGTCACTCTAGCCGTCGCGTGTCCACCTCTGTCGTGCCCGCGAAATCCAACTTTCGACGGGACCGCCTGCGCTGCCCGTCAGGCTGCGACGGCGCAGATCCATGGCAATCCAACCCGCGGAGACCACCATCAGAACAAACCCGGCGCCGGCGATGAGCACCTGGCTGGTGAAGAAGGCCAGCATGATGATGACGCCCACGACGAACCCGCCGATTGCGATCGGTGTCCAGCGCTGGCTGACGGACTCGAGAGTGGTCCGGGCCACAGTCTGCGCCAATTTCGGGTCGTCGGCATAGAACTGCTTCTCGATCTCCTCGAGAATCTTCTGCTCACGGTCGTTCAGCGGCACAATCGTCTCCGTTAGCCGGTTGGTACCGTCATTATACCGGCAGGAGGAATTCAGCCTTGCGTCTTTTTTGGCGGGGGCTCCGCCAGCCGTGCGGGCAGCACGGCGTCGTCTCCGAAACGCTCCCGGAGCATCGCGGCGGCATCGGCCAGCGCGGCCCGATCCGACCCGTCGATGGCGAGCTGTGCCGGCTCGCCTTCGGCAAGGCCGCTCACCCCGATGCCGAGGAGGCGAACACCCTGACCGGCCTGCGGCACCTTGTCGAGCAACTCGGCCGCCAGCGGCCAGATTTGCAAGGTATCCGAGACGAGTTGCCGCCCGCTCGTCGAACGGGTGAATGTCGTGAAGTCGCCGAGGCGCACCTTCAGCGTCACCGTCTTGCCGGCCAGATGGGTCTTGAGGAGTCTCCCCGACAGCCGGTGACACAGCTCGAGCAGGGCCCGACCGATCACCTCGGATCCGGAGAGGTCACTCGGATAGGTCTCCTCCACCGAGACGGACTTGGCCTCCCGTCCGGTCTCAACGCTCCTGGGATCTCTCCCGTTGGCGAGGGCGGTGAGATGGGTGGCGGCCGCCACCACCACCCGGCGGCGGAGCAAGTCGACGGGAGCCTCGGCCAGTTGCCCAATGGTCTCGATACCGTGATCCGCCAGCGACGCCAGCGTCGCCCGGCCCACGCCCCACAGCTCAGCGACGCTCCGTGGCTCCAGGAACGACCGCTCGGCTCCCGCCTCGATGACGAAGATGCCGTCCGGCTTGGCCTCTTTGCTTGCCATCTTCGCCAGGAACTTCACGGCCGCGACGCCGGCGGAAGCCGGCAACGACAGCTCGTCGCGGATCCGCCGCCGCATCGCTACGGCCACATCGTGGGGTGTGTCGAAATGCAGTCGCAATCCGCCGATGTCGAGGAAAGCCTCGTCCACCGAGAGCGGCTCAACATGCGGCGAGAAGTCATCGAGGATGGCGAATACCTGTCGTGACATCGCGGCGTACTTCGCCATATCGGGGGGCAGGTAGCGAGCCCGCGGCAGGCGCCTCCTGGCTTCTACGATCGGCATGGCCGACCGCACCCCGGTGCGACGCGCTTCGTAGGAGGCAGCGGCGACTACTCCGCGGGGCCCCAGGCCGCCGACGATCACGGGCACGCCGCGCAGTGAAGGATCGGCGAGTCTCTCGACCTCAACGTAGAAGGCGTCCATGTCCACATGGAGGAACCGGGTGGCGAAGCGCTCCATGGGGTAACGGTACCGGCTTCTACACTCGCGCCGTGAGTGCCACCAGCGTCCATCTCATCCGCCACGGCGAAGTCGACAACCCCCACCACGTCGTGTACGCCGACCTGCCCGGATATGGCCTGTCCCGGCTCGGACGGGCGCAGGCTGCAGCCACCGCCGCCCATCTGGCCGAGCTCACGGTCCGCCGGGTCATATCGTCGCCGCTGCTGCGGGCTCGGCAGACCGCGACCGCGATCGCTCAGCCACACGGGCTCGACATCGAACTGGACGGCGCCCTTGGCGAATGGGCCCTCTCACTCCGCTGGGCCGGCGTGCGCTGGAGCGACCTCGAGTCCGTCCTCCCCGGAGAGCTGGCGGCGTATCTCGACAACCCGACCGACCTGAGCTTCGCTGCCGAGTCGCTCGCCGACTGCGGCGCCAGGGTTGCCGCCGTCGCCCGAGCCGCAGCCACCTCCGTTGCCGACGGCGATGTCGTCATCGTGGGCCATCAGGATCCAATTCATGCCGCCCATATCGACCTCACGGGAAATACTCCCGAGAAATACCACGCGGCCAAACCCACCCACGGGGCCGTGATAACGCTGCAGCCCGGCGCCGGGAGATGGCGCCAGCATTCTTCTGGCGGCGACAGCGTGCGCCAGTGGCCCGTCGAGTCCCGACCTGGCGGCTCCGACCACGACCACCACGACCGAGCCGCCCCCGGAGGGCGTTGTGATCGTAATCATCACCAACGGCTCTTTCCGCCCTTCGAACCTCGACGTCGACATCACTAAGACCCCCATCGTGCGCTGGGTGCACGAAGACGTCGCGGCGCGGGAGTACACCATCACCGCTCGCAACGGCGAGTTCAAGAGCCCGCTCCTGACCCCTGGCGACACCTGGGAAGTCGATTTCAGCGAGTTCGAGCCGGCCATTTACCGCTACTTCTCGACGCTCGGCAACACTCGGGTCCCCGGAACGGTCGACACCCGGCCGGAGCAGTAGCGGTTCCAATCCCTCTCGACACCGACGCCATAATGATCCGATGAGCCGTGCCCCCCACGCCATCGCCGTGCTGCTCGTGGCAGGCGCTTCGCTGTGGGCCCTCACGGTCGCGACGAACGTCGACGAGCCTTTGGCTACGGACTCCGCAGTGCTGGTCAGCATCGGAATGCTCATCTTCGCGGTCATCGCCGCGGTCGGGCTGCTCATCCCGCGGGGTCGATGGGCCCGCAACCTGGCCCGGGGCCTCCTGGGTAGTGAGGTGCTGCTGGCGGCCGTCTCCCCGCTTCGCGGGTGGGCCATCGCCGCCCTCATCGCTACCGGCCTCGGCATCGTGGGGGTGCAGGGGAAATGGCTCGGCGGCTGGCTACGCCGCCTCCCGTCCGCCACCGGCCCCGGCGTCAGGCCCATACTGTTCATGATCGGGTCGCTGGCGCTGGTACCGGTCATCGGCGTGGCCTCCCCGAGCGGAGTGGTCCTCCGCCAAGGCTTGCTGGGGGCAGCCGGCATCGTGATCGCGTGGGGCTACGCCAAAGCCAGGCCGTGGGCGTTGTGGTCGGGACGCGTCTTGCTGGCTCCCTTGACGATCATCGCCGCCGCGGCTGCCCCGGTTGGTGGTGCGGCGCTGATAGTTGCCGTCGGGATCGCCTTGACGTGGCTCGCCTGGACCAAAGAAGTACGTCTGGCCGTCACCCCCCTCCTCGACACCCTGCCCGGCCCCCGCCCGATACGGCCCCCGAGAGAAGGTGCCGAATGACGGCCCGGGCCAACTTGGCCCTGGTTGCCCTTATGGCCGGCATCGGCTGGATTGCGGGAATGCTCTTCGCCCCGGGACTTGGCTGGTCCTCGATCGGGCTGGGTCTGGGCTTGGCCGCCGGCTGGGTGATGGCGCGCGCCGGCGTCCGACCCGTCATCGGGCCGGCCATCACGATCGGCGGCATTGTCGGTGCGTGGATTGGCCGCGCCATCGTCCGTGCCTTGTGCCTGCCGGGCAGCTGCCCCCGCATCGAGATCGCCGGGGCTGCTCTCGCCGGAATCGGGTCGCTCGTGGGAATCGGGCTGGTCGTGGCGCTGGTCGTGCGCTCGTTCGAGGAATTCGGCGAGGGCCGCAGGCCTACCGGCTCCTAACCGGGCCCGAACACCAGGGCAACGTTGTGACCGCCAAAGCCAAACGAGTTCGACATCACGTGCTCCACAGAGGTGTCGCGGGCCTCATTGGGAACGTAGTCGAGGTCGCAACCGGGATCGGGCGTCTCGTAGTTGATGGTCGGCGGGATCACGCCGTGCCGGATGGCCAAGACGCACAGCAGGGCTTCTAAGGCCCCGGCACCACCAAGGAGGTGGCCCGTCATCGACTTCGTCGAGGACACCGGGATCTTGTAGGCGAGGTCCCCGAAAGCAGACTTGATGGCCTCGGTTTCGGTGACGTCATTGGCCGGTGTCGACGTGCCGTGGGCGTTGATGTAGTCGATATCGTCGAGTTCGAGCGCGGCGTCCCGCAGCGAGTGGAGCATGGCGCGGGCCGCTCCGGCACCACCCGGCCGCGGCATCGTGATGTGATAGCCGTCGGCGGACATGCCGTAGCCCATTACCTCGCCGTAGATGTCGGCGCCACGATCCAGAGCGTGCTGGCGTTCTTCGAGAACCAGGACGGCGCCACCCTCGCCCATTACGAACCCGTCGCGATCGGCATCGAAGGGGCGGCTGGCACGTTCGGGGTCCTCATTGCGGGTGCTCAACGCTCGGGCCGATGCGAAGCTGGCAACCGACAGTTCGACGATTCCCGCTTCAGCTCCTCCGGCCAGCATCACGTCGGCGTCGTCCCGGCGGATTATCTCGGCAGCATCGCCGATCGCATTCGCCGAAGCGGCACACGCCGTGACGGTGCAGATGTTGGGGCCGAAGAGGTTGAACTCGATGGAGGCCAGCCCGCCGGCCATGTTGGAGATGATCTTGGTTATGGCCAAGGGCGACACCCGGCTCGGGCCCCGATCGCGGAGTACGCCGACTTCGTCCTGGAATGTGATGATGCCGCCGATGCCGGAGCCGCAGGCGACGCCGGCGCGCAGCGCGGCCGGGTCGTCCTCTTCGTAGGACAGGCCGGCGTCTTCGAGTCCCTGGCTCGCCGCCGCCCAGAAGAACTGAGCATTGCGATCTAGGCGCCGCACCTCTTTGCGCGGGATGTACTGCTCCGGGTCGAAGCCCACGACTTCGGCGGCAATCTGGGCGCGGAAGTCGCTCGGGTCGAAGTGCGAGATGCGGCCGACTCCGGAAACGCCGTCACGCGTGTTCTTCCAGGTATCGGCCACGTTCAGACCGAGCGGGTTGACGGTCCCGAGACCTGTGATAACTACACGTCTACGCGCCACGTGGCCTCCTCTGTCGACCTGAGCCGACGGCGATCTTCTTCAGCCCTTCACCTTGGCGGCGACGATGTCGACGGCCTCGCTGACGGTCGTTATGTTCTCCGCCTCTTCGTCGGGGATATTGACATCGAAGTTGTCCTCGAGCGCCATCAGCAGTTCGACAACTCCAAGGGAATCGACCTCGAGGTCCTCCTCGAACTTGGAGGTCATGGCGATCTTGTCTCGCTCAATACCGAGCTCCTCGACCAGCAGGTCGACCATCTTCGATTCGATTTCCGAACGGTCCATGTGGGTGATCCCCTTCTTGATTGCCTTGTGTCAAAGGGCCAGACCACCGTCGACGACGATTGTCTGGCCGGTGATATACGAAGCTGTGTCGGACGCAAGATAGCCCACAACCGAAGCCACCTCCTGCGGAGTCCCCAACCGGCCGACGGCGATCCGCTCCGCGGCCGCCGACGTCACGTCCCCGCCGAGGGCGTCCGTCATGTCGGTCGCAATGAAGCCGGGAGCGACGACATTCACGGTTATGCCCCGTGAACCGACCTCTTTGGCGAGGGACTTGGTGAAGCCGACGATGCCGGCCTTGGCGGCGGCATAGTTGGCCTGGCCCGGGTTGCCCGCCAGGCCGGAGACGGAGCCCACCGAGATGATCCGTCCCCACTTGGCGCGCAACATGCCGCGCAGGGCGGCTTTGGAGCACAGATACACCGAGCGAAGATTCGTCGTGATCACCTCATCCCACTGGTCGACCTTCATCCGCAGCATCAGATCGTCCCGGGTGATGCCGGCATTGTTGACGAGGATCTCGACGGGCCCGAGGGCGGCGCCCACTGTCTCGAACATGCCGGCGACTTCATCGGCGTCTCCCACGTTCGCCGCAACGGACAACGCCTCGGCGCCGGCGGCGCGCACCGCGGCCAGGGCCGCAGCCGCCGCGTCCTCATTGGTCGCATAGTTGATGGCGATCCGGTGGCCCAGCGTCGCGAAATGCTCGGCGACGGCACGGCCGATGCCGCGCGACGCTCCGGTTACCAGGACTACTTTGGGATCCATGTCCGTTCCTCAGTCTCGCGGGCGTGCGGCCAGTAATTCGAGCCCGGTCTTGTCCGATGGAGGCAAGGCGGCGTCGCTGATATCAATCGGCTTGGTCCTTTGCCCCCAGCGCACCGCGGCGCCGCCCCACGTCAGCCCGCCCCCAAAGGCGACGAACACGATCAGGTCGCCTGCGTTCACCCGGCCCTCCTCCAGCGCCTCGGTGAGAGCGATCGGGATCGTCGCCGCCGAGGTATTCCCGTATGAGGCGATGTTCACATAGACCTGATCGGAGCTGAGGCCCATCCGCTTGGCGGTGGCGTCGATGATTCGGACGTTGGCCTGGTGCGGGATGAGCAGGTCGATGTCCTCAAGCCCCAGCCCGGCCTGCTCCAAAACGTTGACCGCCGACTCCCCCATCTTGACGACGGCGTTGCGGAAGATCTCGCGGCCTTCCATCCAGATCGTTCGCTCGGGATACGGGGGCGTCTCCGTGGGGTATTCGGTTCCCGTGTGCGTGACCGTCAGCAGCTGGGTGAGCCTCCCGTCGGAACCCAGCTCCATGGCGAGTATGCCTTCGTCGGCTTCGAC
>CAMYJM010000053.1 GCA_947258635.1 uncultured Acidimicrobiaceae bacterium | reverse complement strand
TGGCCTGGCCGGCGGGTGCCTCGAGAGCAGCCTTGCTGCCAACGGCAATGATGCGTCCCCAGTCGGCATCTCGCATGTGGGGTATCGCGGCCCGCAACGCGTAGAAGACGGAGCGCAGGTTGAGGTCGATCATGCGATCGAAGCGCACGTCATCGGTTTCGGCAACGTCACGACCCCCCGCCCAGCCACCAACCAGGCTGCACAGGACGTTGATGCCGCCGAAGGACTCTCCAACCACGTTCATGAAAGCCTTGACGGCCTGCGGGTCCGTTGTGTCAACGCGCCTCATGAGCATCTGATCTTCTTCGAGATCGATGGCCTCTTCGAGTTGCCGGGCTTCCTCAGGCACGATATACGTGACTGCCAGCTTGAAGTTGCGCCGGACGAGTAGCGGCACCACGGCCCGGCCGAGTGCTCCGGTGCCTCCGGTGACTACTGCGACGGGCTGATCCATGAGCGCCACGATAGCTGAGCATCCGGGGCCGCCATCTATTCCACCGGGAGTTACGGCTTCAACCTCTTGAAGGCCTCGGCGAACTCGATCCCGGCGGTAGCACCGCTGCGAGCAGCCCACTCCCTGATGCGTTTGTCGAAGGCATCACGAGCCGCGCCGCCGTCGTGGGCATTGCCCATCGTGGTTTCCCCCTGCGACGAATGGCACAGGAGGGCGGCGATCTTCGTGTCGATCGACGCCGCGATGTCCTGCCAGTGATCGGGCGTGTCGGCCGACCAGAGCAGCATGGCGGTCGGGCGATGGGCGGCGACCGCCATCTCCGGGAAGAACAGAGGGTCACGTGCCGCCACCATGCCGTCGACGGCTCCGAGGCCGGTGGCGCGATGGTCGGGGTGCATTTGATAGCGTTGCCAAGGGTCGTGGCTGAAGAGCACATCCGGTCTCGCCAGGCGGATCTGCTCGGCGATGCGCCGCCGCAGCTCCATCGAGTACTCGAGTTCCCCATCGACGTAATCGAGGCGAACCACGCGGGTGGCCCCGAGAGTCGCCGCCGCCGCCTCCTGTTCGCCGGCGCGACGTTGTGCCAGTTCGGTGGGATCGGTCGCGGCGTCCCAGCTTCCCTTGCTGCCGTCGGTCACGATCAGCATCGTGACGTCGCAGCCGGCTGCCGCCCAGCCGGCCAGCGTTCCGCCACAGCCGAACTCGATGTCGTCGGGATGGGCTCCGACGGCGAGTGCCCGGGCGGGCACCCCGAGCGGCGCCGGAGTCGCCCCCAGGTCGCGGTAGAGATTTGATGTCACGACGGAGAATCTATCGCAGCGAGCAGCTCCCTGATCCATTTCCCGCCGGGATGGCGCAGAATGCCATCGAGGTCGGCGACGGTGTCGAGGTCGAAGGCGAGGCCGGGGCGCACCACGACGGCGGCCGCCGGCATCTGGCGCAAGTGGCGATGATACGAGCCGTTCCCGTAGCGGAACTCGATGAGGCCGCGGCTGCCGATCGCCGACGTGCCACCGTCGTGGCTTGGGGCGACTACGGGCCGGCCGGTGCCCAGTGGCTGCAGCAAAGCGGCGGCGTCGGCTTCCCCGATCAGGGGCAGGTCGGCGTGGAGCACGAGCCACGAGCGTCCCCGGCCGACGGCGTGATCCCGCAAAGCCGCCGCCGCACCGTCGAGACCCGCGCCTTTGGGCTCGGTGACGGTGCCGAGACCGAGATTGGTGGCCCATCCGCGGACTCCGGCATCGCCGGTGACGATGACGACCTCGCCGCCCGCCGCCGCAACGACGGACGCGGTGCTGGCGGCGATGGTTCGTCCGAGAACCGACCGCGTAGGCGCATCGATCGCCGGGTGGAGCCGCTGCTTGGCCACCCCGAACGGCTTGACCGGTACGCCGACGATGGGGGGCGGCTCGTGGTTCATCCGATCAAGCTAACTGCCTGCCGCGCCAACATCATGGAGTAACGTCGTTGGGATGTCGCGCAAGACCAAGATCATCGCAACCCTGGGGCCGGCCGTAGCGTCGTTTGACAGGGTCGTCGAGTTGATCCAAGCCGGCATGAATGTCGCCCGTCTCAACTTCTCGCACGGGACTCACGCCGACCACCGTCAGTTCCACGAGTGGGTGCGGCGGGCATCCGAGCAACTGGACATACCGGTTGCGATCCTTCAGGACATCCAGGGCCCGCGGATCCGGGTCGGTTCGTTCCCCGGTGGTTCGGTCATGCTCGAGGACGGTGCCGAGGTTGTCCTCACCCCGGGCCATGGGGAAGGCAGCCTCAGCGAGATAAAGGTGGAGAACCTGGAGGCCGCGGCCATCATGCCGGGATCCACCATCCTGATGTCGGACGGGATGATTGCTCTCGAGGCGCTGTCGGCTGCCGGAGGCACAGTCAAGTGCCGGGTGAGGGAAGGGGGGCTTCTCCGCGATCACAAGGGCGTCGCTTTCCCCGCCGTCCATATCGACGTTCCCGTGGTCACCGAGAAGGACGAAGTCGACCTGGAACTGGGCAACGATCTCGGCGTCGACTACGTTGCCGCCTCCTTCGTCAATTCGGCCGCCAGCGTCCGCCAGGTGAAGCGCCTCGTCAGTGGAGTTCCGGTGATAGCGAAGATCGAGTCGATCATGGGGCTCAGCAACCTCGGTGAGATCGTCGGAGAGAGTGCCGGCGTCATGGTGGCCCGGGGGGACCTCGGCGTGGAGCTGTCGTTCGAGAGTGTGCCCCGCGCCCAGAAACAGATCATCTCCCATGCCAATTCGAGAGCGAGGTTGAGCATCACCGCCACCGAGATGCTCGAATCGATGACTGCCTCGACCCGGCCGACTCGGGCTGAGGTGACCGACGTTTCGAGCGCAGTGCTCGACGGTACCGATGCGGTGATGCTGTCTGCCGAGACGGCCGTCGGCAGGTACCCGATACGGGCGGTGACCGCCATGAGCCGCATTTGCGTGGAAGCCGAGGCCGGTCCACGGTACACCCGGGGGGAGGAGATCCACTTCCTCGAATCGGCGGCTCGGTTCGCGTCGGCGACAGCACAGGCTTGCGTAGACGCGGCAGACAACCTCGACCTGGCGGCGATCGTGGCCTTCACCGAGTCCGGTTCCACCGCCCGGCTGATCTCCAAGTATCGCCCTCATAGCGACATCTATGCCTACACGCCGCTCGAGGAGACCTACCGGCGCATGGCGCTCTACGCCGGGGTGACACCGCTGCCGTTCGCTCGGGTCGCGTCAACCGACGAGATGATCAGCTACGCCGAAAGCAACTTGCTCGACCTCGGCATCGTCAAGCCGGGGGACAGTGTCGTCATGGCCGCTGGAATCCCGCCCAATCGGGCGGCCGCGACCAACCTGATGAAGTTGCACCTGGTGGGTTCGGGCGTAACCGCGATCCCGACTCGTCCGAATGGGGGCGCCGCCGTTTAGTGGTCCGGCGGCCAACTAGAGTCGGCGCCGACAAGGCTGCCCGAGGAGGAGTCATGGGACAGTCAATCGAGGTCCAAGCGACGGTCTTTGACGACGTGGCGCTGTTCAACACCGACCGGGCCCTCACCGGCCAGGACGGCGCCTCCTTCTCGTCGTCGGAGGAGCTCGACGGATCCGGTTTCCCGAGCCGGCTGGCGCACCAGCTGTTTACCGAGGTCCCTGCGATCGATCACGTCTTTGTGGCCTCGAACCAGGTCGTGGTACGCCGGCCCCACGGCTGGGACGACCACGTCGTCGACACCGCCACCCGAGTGATCTCCAATCTGTTCCGCTTCTACTGATCCAGGTCCGCCAGGCGGCCTACCCCGCAAACGCCCCCGGGGGTTCATTCGTGTTGTGCCGCCTCGGTGTGCCGCGTTCTAGGCAAGAACCGGGAGGACCGATCACGGCGCGTCGGGAGGCGCCTCGCCGTTTTCGGGATCGGCGAACTCGCCGACCTGGATGACGACGGTGGCGCCGAGGTCGTGAGGCAATCCGGCGGCGGGTGATTGGGCCACGACTTTGCCGTCCTGCGCCTTGTCGGAGACCGCGACCGTCTCGACCGCCGTCTCGAATCCCCACTCCGCCAGGAGGGACGTTGCCTTCGACTTGTTGCGTCCGACGACGTCCGGGATGGTAACTCGACACGGTGTCGGGGCGTCCTCGAGATCACACGGATTGACCTCGAGCTTGGTGGGTCGGGGTCGGTACCTGTGGGACCACACCTCGGTTTCGTTGGTGCCGTCGGCGTGATCGATGTAGCGGAAGATGTCGACCGTCCAGCCGCGTGTCCCGGTGCTCTTGGTGACTTCGGTGCCGGGCGGCACAGTCGGGTTGCCGGTGTAGTCGATGGGCGGGTCGGTATACCGGTACCGGTCACCGAGGCCGGCAGTGCACTCCCGCCCGCCGGTGTTGCCGAACATCTTGACCGTGATCGAGCGGCTGGTGTGGGCGGTCTTGATGATCACCAAGGCGTCGGTGTCGTTCCTGAAGACGAGTTCGGGGCCCCCCCAGGACACCGTGGCCTCACGGCCTTCCGGATACCGCGAGAAGTAGAAACTGTGCGGCGTATGCTCAACGTCTTCGTAGCACCCGAAGAAGATTGCGTTGTACAGCGTCGTCGCGAACTGCGAGACGCCGCCGCCGACATCGTCGACGATCTCGCCGTTGAGGATCATCGGTGCGGCAACGTAGCCTTTGGCGACGGTGCGCTCACCGACGTGACCGTTGAGGCTGAACTCCTCGCCCGGCTTCACAATGGCGCCGTCGACGGCGTCGGCCATCGTCTGGATGTTGACGACTCGATCCTCGCAGCAGCTGTGTTCGGTGGTGAACTCGGACACTTTGCCTATCTCACCCATGGCTTCGGCCATCTCAGTGGTGAATTCGGCCTGGGCACCTTCTGCGAAAGGGAACGTGCCCGTCGTTCCGCACCGATCGGCCACATGGAAGACCCGATCGATCACCTGGTCGTCGTCCAGCAAGGTATCGGTGCGTGACGGAACCATAGTCACCAAGTCCTCGGCGTCGATCTCGAATGCTGCGTCGCGCGCCGGTTGTTCGATGATGTCCCGGAGCGGCTGGAGGACCCGATTGATGGGACCTCGGGAGAACGAGAGATTCACACCCCCCGGCGTGGTGGGGTCGACTTCGACGACGAGGGCCTGCGCCAGCACTTCGGCGGGGAACTCGATCTCGACTTCGGGGTCGATGGAACGCAGATTCACCGGCGAGTCGATGATTCGGTTGGCTCTTTCGACGGCTCGATCGATGTCGGCGTCCGTTAGCACGGGTTCCAGTTGCTTGGTCAGCAGTGTCAGGGGGCGCCGCGTCAGGTCCTGAACGGCGACGAGCGTCGCGTATTGGGCGGCCGGTCGATCGACGCCTTCCCCGGCGCGGGGATAGTCGGCTACGGCCAGCCCCTCACTGATGACGACGTCGCCCTCATGGGCGGGGTCGTTGACGGCTTCCAGTTCCCAGGTGTCGATGAAGGAGTCGAGGGCTGCGGGGTCGATCGTCACCGGCACGCTCAGTTCCCGCCTGTCGCCGAACGAGCCAAACCAGTCCCCCAACCGCCCGAAGAACCCCCTGTCGCGCCGCTGCTGCATGGCGACCTCCACGATGGCTTCTTCATCGAGGTCGAGGTCGAGCTCGCGCGGCGGGAGCAGGAAGCTCTTGGCCGCGATTCGGTACTCGATTGGAGTTGCGGCGAGCTCAGCCTCGTACGTTCGCAGCGCGGCCAGGGCGTCATCGTGGCCGAGCCCGCCGAGTTCAACCGTGGCGGCGCGGACGTTACGCGCGACCTCGCCGGTCGCCCGAATCTCATCGACGGCGAAGACAATCACGGGCAGCAGAAGGAGCGCGACGAAGCCACCGCCGAAGACGGCGATCTGGACCCTGCGGGACAAACTCTGGAAGCGCTTCACGAAATCCGTCGATCTGCAGTGCGGGAGCGTGGGTGAGGGATGGTCGGAAAGAACACCTGGCGTACCGGCGACCAGCGGAAAGTGTAGTGGCTGCCCGCTATAGCCCAATTCCTTCGCCGGCGGCGCCCCGCTCCGTACGATGGTGCGGTGATCGAGTTCCCCCCGGTACCGGCGGGCGAGCCGATGAGTGTTTCGGCGAGCCTGTATACGACCTATCTGCGATGCCCGGCCCAGGCACTGGCCCACGCCCAGGGCGTGTACGGTCCGGACAGCCGGGCCTCGTTCTCGGGAATGCTGGCGCATCGGGTCTTTGCCAGGCACTTGACTACGGGCCCGATTGCCGACGACGAGTTCGCTCTGGCATGCCGCCAGGAGATCGGCCGGGCGATGAACCCCAAGCTGGGGTCGCTGCAGTTGCGACCGAGCCAACTGGACGGCCTCATTGCCGAGGTCGGGGCGCTCTACCGACGTTTCCAGGCCGCCTCGCATGAGGGCTGTCGTGGCGTCGAGACCGAGCTCGTCGTGGCACCGGCACCGGACGTGACATTGCGGGGCCGCATCGACGCGATCTTCGACGATGCCGCTGGAGTGCGGCTCGTTGACTGGAAGACCGGGGCCCTGGGGGGCGCCCAGGACCAGCTCTCGTTCTATGCACTGCTGTGGGGCCTCGAGCACGGCGAGCTCCCGGCGGTCGTGGAAGCTGTCTCGGTGGCATCCGGCGAGCGGTACGAAGAGGTTCCCGCCGATGCCACGGCGGCCGCGACCGCCGCCCGGATCATCGACCTCGTGGTGACGCTGCGTGCCGGGTTCATCGACGAGTCGACCGTTCCTCGCCGCGGCGGTCCCGGGTGCCGGCATTGTCCGTGGCAGGACCATTGTGAGGAGGGGGTGGCCGCCGTACGGGTTCTCAGCGCTTGATAGGGCCGGCGGCAGTGCCATACTTCCGGCTTCATGTACCGCCTGCTCGCCCTGCATGCCCATCCCGACGACGAAAGCTCCAAGGGAGCCGCCGCCGTAGCCGGCTACGTCGACGCGGGAGTGCACGCCGTACTGGTGACGGCAACCGGCGGCGAGGCCGGCGACATCCTCAATCCCGCGATGGATCGCCCGGAAGTGGCCGCCGACCTCGTGGCGATCCGCCGCGCCGAATTGCAGGCGGCCGCCGCGATCATCGGGTACCACGAGGTGATCATGCTCGGCTACCGAGATTCCGGTATGCCGGGCAGCGAGGACAACCGGCGGGCCGATGCTTTCACCAACGCTGCCGCTGAAGAGGTTCTGGAGCGGCTGGTGACGGTAGTGCGGGCTGCGAGGCCTCACGTGCTCTTGGGCTACGACTCGCACGAGCGCTATCCGCATCCCGACCATCTGGCGATTCATCGTTATGGGCTCGACGTCTTCACCGCCGCCGCCGATGCCGACCGGTTTCCCGATGCAGGAGAGCCGTGGACCGTCGCCAAGCTGTATGCCCCGGTCTTCTCGGTGACCCGCATGGTGAAGATCCATCAAGCCATGATCGAGCGAGGTGAAGAGTCGCCGTACGCGGAATGGATCGAACGGGTCGACCCGGATGGCGACGTGGGCAAGCGACTCACCGCCATCGAGGTGTCGGCGACGATGGGTCGGGGCCGCGATGCGTTGCGGGCTCATCGAACGCAGGTCGATCCGGACGGTTTCTGGTTTCGCGTTCCGGAGCAGGTCGTTCTGGCCTCATACCCCTACGAGGACTTCGAGCTGATGGCCTCGCGGGTGCCCGTCGAGCCTCGCGAGTCGGACCTGTTCGCCGGTATCGCTTCCCATTGATCTTGGTGGGTTGGCCACAAGCGGCGTCCCGTATGCTGTAATCGTCTCATGCCACTCGACCCCCTCGACCTCGCCGCCATCGGAACCGATCTCGAGCGTCTGACCGACCTGGTACGGGCGGCGAAGATGCAGCTCCCCGGGCCGTCCGCCGCGGCCTTCGCCGCCGAGCGAGACGAGATTCTTTCGACCGTCGACGGGTATCTCGAGCCGCGGATCGGCGCCCCCGACGCCCCCATCATCGCGGTCATTGTTGGGGCCGGCGGGGTGGGGAAGTCAACGTTGCTCAATTCGATTGCAGGCGCCCGGGTCTCACCGGCGGGAGTGGTGCGGCCGACAACCCGGGTTCCACTGGTTTGGGCGGATGCGCTGCAATCCGATGCGTACTGGGCGGACTTCTCGGCGCGTGTTGCCAACCATCTGGGACTGGACGTCGACTCCGTTCTGTCCGAGAACCACATGACCCAGCATCTGACTGTGATCGACACGCCGCCTCTGGAGCCGCGCGCCGGCTTCGAGCTTTGCGCCCAGGCAGTCGCCCTCGCCGACCTATGCATATTTGTGACATCGCCCACCCGTTATGCCGACGGTCGCGCCTGGGACTTCTTGCGCCGCACCAAACGCCGCGGGATCCCAATCCTCTTCGTGATCAACCGATTGCCGGCCAACGCCGAAGAGCGGGAGGCAATACTCAGCGACTTCGCCGCCCGTCTCTTTCAGCGGGAGCTGTTGGCGGCGGCTGATCCCTCGCTGTTGTTCGCACTCCGCGAAGGAGAGATCGATCCGGGCACGTCTGCGCTGGACCCCGACGCCGTCAGCGCGATTCGCAAAGAGCTTGCCGAGGTTGCCGATCCCGCATATAGGCAGGCATTGGTCGACGAAACGGTGTATGCCACAGCCCGGATGGTCGCCGAACGGGCGCGGGCGCTCACCAGGCCGCTGGCCGCCGAGCTGCCGGTCATCGAGCAGCTGGTGACCTCCGTAGCTCAGGCGTACGAGGTCGAGGCCCGGGTCCTCGATGCCGAGCTGCGAGCCGGTGAGCTGGGGGTGAGCGAAATGCAGGCGGACTGGCAATCGACGGCCGCCGCCCTGGCGAGAGTCGTCACTCGGCGCGCCGGATCCGCAGCACAGGTGGCTGCCGCCGACTGGAGGGCCCACACCCATGGGACCGACGTGGTCGGTGAGGAAGGCGCCGGGCTGTGGCGCCGCGGCAGCGGTACGACCAATGCGACCCTGTTGGCCCTCGCCTCGTGGAGGTCGGGTCTCGAAGCCCTGGCGGTCACCCACGCCCGGGCCGGTCGGCTGCGGTGGAGGAGTGGCCCGCGCGTCGTCGTTGCGCTGTGGAGAGCCGCCCTCGACGCCGAGGGCGAGCTGCCGAGGCGGGTCCGGCGCAAGTTCGCCGACGGTGGTCGGCAAATGCTCGAGACCGCCCGGGCCGAGCTGAGCGAAGCGCTCCGAACCGGGCTCGCACACGATGGCGAACGCTTCACGAAGCACATTGGCTCCGATGCCGCCGACGCCCTCTATTCGGCGATAGTCGACCGGGCCGATCTCGTCGACACCAGATTGGACGGTGTGGCCGGCCACATGCCGCCCGCGTGGGGGGAGTCGGCCGATGAGGTCGGGATGGATGCGGCGCCGGATCGGGTGCTGTCGATCCACATCAGCGAAGGCTCGACTGTCGTGGAACTCGGGTCAGACGAGCTCGACCGACGACCGGAGGGCGGGAGCGGGGCCGACGCGGACGGAGCGAAGGCGGAGGGTCGTTCGTGAACCGCGGCGTCCTCGAGCTGATCGACGCGGTGGAGCTTGCCGTCTCCCGCAGCGCCGGCAGCGCTCCTCGTCGGGTGATCGCGGAGGCGCAGCGGCGGATCGACGGTCTGCGCGATCGTAAGGGCCATTTCGGCGAGGTGCTCGTCGTCGCCTTGGCCGGCGGCACGGGAAGCGGCAAGTCGAGCCTCCTCAACGCGATCGCGGGCGAGGACGTGGCGGGGGTGTCGGTGCTGCGCCCGCACACCCAAACGCCGCTGGCGTGGATCCCCCGGCATCACTCGGAGGGGATCGAACGGCTCCTCGACGATCTCGCGATCTCGCAGCGGGTCGTGCAGGATGTCCTGCCCTCCATCGCATTTCTCGACTTGCCCGATGTCGACTCGATCGCCGACTGGCATCGTCAGATGGTGGAAAACCTCCTCCCGCACGTCGATGCGGTGCTGTGGGTGGTCGATCCCGAGAAGTACCACGACGAGGTTCTCCACGAGGAACTGCTGGGCCCGGTGGCAGCATTTGGCGACCAATTCCTGTTTGCGCTCAACAAGATCGACCAGCTCTCAGTCGAGGAGACCGAGATCGTCCGGGAGGATCTGGCTGCCGCGCTGGCGCACGAGGGCTTCAAACGGCCGCTGATCTTTCCGGTGGCCGCCGATCCGGAGGTGGGCCCGACGCGCGGCATTGAGCAGCTCATCGAGTACCTCGGCGATCAGGTCGATATCAAACAGGTTGCTATCAGCAAAGCCATCAACGACGTGGCCGCCATCCTCAAGGAACTCGGCGGTGCCGCCCACGTCTGGAACGGTGGCTTCGTTGACTTCGCCGCGCGCTGGCAGCGTGCTCGCGACTTGTCCGCAGAAGAGCTCGTCGCCACAGATGGTGC
>CAMYJM010000052.1 GCA_947258635.1 uncultured Acidimicrobiaceae bacterium | reverse complement strand
TCTCGGCATGGAGAACCACGCTGCCTCGCTGAACCCGCTGGTTGTGGCCCCGGCCGACGATCTCGCCGTCGATCACGAGCACCGAGCCGATCGGGATGCCGCCGGCCTCGAGTCCCCTGCGGGCCTCGAGGATCGCCGCCGTGAGATACCGGTCTGTCGCCATGGGAGGACAGTAACAAGGGCCGACGCGACCGCGGTTAGTGTTGCGCGCTGTGACCGTCTTCCTCGTCTCCGTGGGGATCATCGCGCTCCGGCTGATCGACGTTTCGATCGGGGCGCTGCGCATCCAGTATCTGGTGCGCGGCCGACGCGGGCTCGCCGGCGTTCTCGGTTTTTTCGAGTCTTTGACCTGGGTGGCGGCGGCGGGCCTGGTCCTCAGCGATCTCGACGAGTGGTACAAGGTGGTGGCCTATGCAGCCGGCTTTGGCCTGGGAACCGCGCTGGGCGGCGCCCTCGACGCGTGGATCGCGTCGGGTCAGGTGTTCCTCCGGATCATGGCGCCGGTCGACAGTCCGCAGGCGGCGGCGAACCTACGCGCTGCCGGCTTCGGAGCCACAGTCTTGAATGGCGAGGGACTCGACGGCGAGGTCCGCCTCACGCTGTCAGCCATTCCCCGCAGGCGGCTGCAGGCCGCAATGGCAATCGTGCGGTCGGTGAACCCCCATGCTTATGTCACCGTCGACGACGTAGCGGCCAACCCCGTGAACCTGATGAAGGCGGGGCGCGCTCGCAAGTAGCGGTGGCCGCGGCGTCTAGAACAACCAGTCCAGCACCCAGAGCGACACCATGCCCGCCACGATGGTGGGGCCCATGGAACGGAGTTTCCAGGCTGCGGCGACGGCGATGATTCCGGCGACGAGCCGCAGGTTGTCGAACCCGATGGCGACGGTCCCCTCCGGAGCCACCAATTCGGGGACGGCGATGGCGGCCAGCACGGCCGGAGCGACGAAGCGGAGGGGTCGCTCGATGTAGCCGGGAACCCCGACCTTGCCGAGGATGCCGATGAACGAGAGCCGGATGAGGTACGTGCCCAGCCCGATGATGACGATGATCAGCCACAGGCTCATGGGCTCAGCCTCCAGTCGGCGATCGACCCGGCGCCGACCCCGGCAACTGTCGCCACGATGATGCCCGTGCCGTTCGGCATGTCGAGGCTCATGACGGCGACCGCCCCGCCGACAAGCGCGGCCACCAGCGCCGGCCGGGTCGCCACCGCCGGGACCAGCAGCGCCAGGAAAACGAGGGCGATCGTGAAGTCCAACGACCAGGCGGCCGGCACCTCGGCACCGACGACGACGCCGGCCGTTGTTGCCAGCAGCCAGGTGGACCAGAGCATGGTCCCGGCCCCGAGGTAGAACCATTTGATCGTGACCCGATCTTCGTCGGGCCGGTAGCGCGCCATCGACATCACGAAGCTCTGATCTGTCAGCAGGTACGGCATCCAGAGCCTGTCGACGACGGAGAGTTTGCGGAAGTGCGTCGCCAGGGCCGCGCTGTACATGGCCATTCGAAGGTTGATCACGAGCGGGGTGGCGATGGCCACGGCGGCGATGGCACCGGTGTCGACCAGGTCGATCAGGGCCAGCTGGGCAGCTCCGGCGAAGATGATGAGCGATGTCGCCCAGCCCGCCAGGTTGTCGACGTCGCGGCTCGCCACCGTCACCCCGACGATGAGGCCGAAAGGGACGGTGCCCAGGAGCAGGGGGGCCACCACCAGGGCGCCTTCCTTGAAGCGGTCCCCGGCCAATGCCATGTGCTCTCCTCGTCGACAATTGCCAGAACCGGCGGTGCCCCACCGGTTGTCATGAGGCTAGTAGCAGGCAACAGGAGCTTTGCCGCTTACGGAGGCGTCTTGCTTCGGAGCGGGGAAACGCCGGTCGAGCCCGGCCATCCGCCGGGTCCATTCGGGTCGCCGGCGGCTGCCTACTTCTCGGGAGCTCCCCCGGCAACCCAGTCGATGATCGTCTGGATATCGGCCGCGGATAGGGCACCGGACGGGGGCATCACCATTCCGGTGGGATGCGTGCCGATCAGCGACTGCACCAGCCGGCTGCTGTCCGGGCTGCCCGGGACGATCGTCGGCCCATTGGCGCCGCTAGTCAGGGCATCGGTGTAGCTCGTGCCCGTCCACCCGCCAAGTGTCCCGTGACACGCGGTGCAGCTCGCCTGGAAGATTGGCAGCACGTCGGCTTCGAATGTAGGTGTCGCGTCGGGAGCCGGCGGCGGAGCCGACGAATCGAGGGTGCGGATGTGGGTCACGATCTGGTCGATCTGCCCCAGGGTGAGTATCTCACCCCAGGCGATCATTGCCGTGGCCTCGTGGCCGAGGTTGATGGCGTCGAAAACGGCCGAGTCCTGGTTTCGCGCCTGCCACTGCGGGTCGGCGAAGGAGGTTCCGATCCCGCCTTCGCCGTTAGGTCCATGACATTGGCTACAGAGCTCGCCATAGACTTCCTCGCCACTGGCGGTCGGCTGCGGCGAGCTGGGCACGTCTGGCGGAAGCTCGACAGGGGGGTTCTCTTCCCAGGCCCGCATGAAAGCCACGATGGCGTTGACCTGATCATCCTTGAGCGGCCCGCCGAATGAGTCGGCAAAGGGCGACATTCCGAAGTTCGGCTGGCCCTGCGAGATGATCGCCTGAAGCGTCCGGTCGTCGCGGGTCCGCAGATACTCCGCCGTGCTGATCGGTGCGATGATGTCGCCGGCGCGAGCCGGGTTGACGCCACCCTCACCCAGATCGCCATGACAGGAGGAGCAGTTCTGGGCGAACAGTTCACCGCCGCTGGCGAGGTCCCCACCCTCGGCCGCTTGTTCGACGTAGGCCACCAGTGCCGCAATCTGTTCGTCGGTGAGGATGTCGCCCCACACCGGCATGTTCTCGTGGGCGCCACCTCGGGCGATGGCGTCGACTGCCTCGGGAAGCGACGCTGCGGTGGGGATCGTCGAGGCATGGCATGCCGAGCAGTTCTGGGCGAACAGGTCGCCGCCCGGCGCCGACGGATCCAGCACGTACCGCGCCAGGGTCTGGATGTCGGATTCGCTGAGCGTTTGGCCGAATGCCGGCATGTCGAGGTGACCGCCACCCTGGACAACAACATCCCGGAGCTCGGACGCGGAACCGTCGAACGCCACGGCGCGCCCATGACAGGAGGAGCATTGCTGGTCCCACAGCCGCTGACCGTCGGGGGCCGTCAGGAAGTTGAGCAGCTGGCCCTGCTCGGCGGCGGTGAGCGTATCCGACCACTCGGCCAGGTTGAATTCCACGTGCGGCGGGTACGCCGACCCGGTTTCGAGTGCGTTGCGCAGTTCGATGGCGTCCGCCTCGATGAGCTGTTCGGCGGCGTGGCACTGTGAGCAGGAGCCGGCGAAGACTTCACTGCCGCGCGGCGCCAGGATGAAGCCGATCAGCGCGTCGATCTCGTCGGCCGACAGGTCGGCGTTCCACGGGGGCATCCCCTCATGGGTGCCGGCGGAAACCACCGAGAACAGATCAGTATCGGGACGTACGTCGATCTTGGAGCCGTGGCAGCCGGCGCAGTTACTGATGTACAGCGCTGCGGTGCGATCGCCGGCCTCGGTAACGGAACCCGGGGGTGCCTCCTCCAGAAGCGATTGTGCGGTGAGGAACGTGGCTCCGGCGAGCATGGCGATCGTGATCGTGGATATCACGGGCCGGGCCGACCAGTGGCGCCACGGGGATTTGTCTAGGTAGGGGAGGAAGATCAGAAAGGTGAGCGCCATCACGGGAAGCACGATGACACCGACGACTTCCAGGTCCCCCGGGAAGTACTTGAGCAGCTGGAACAGGAAGAGGAAGTAGCCCTTCTTCTTCTGTTGCTCGTACTTCTCGAGATACGCTTCTCTGTCTTGTTCCCTCATCGACTACTCGTTCCGTTTCGGAACTGCGGTGATTCCATTGCGGATCACCAGATACATGTGTATTCCAACGAGGACGAGCAGAACCGCGGGGAGGATCCAGACGTGGGCGCCGTAGAACCTGGTGAGGGTGAGCCCCGAGATCTCCTCGCCTCCCAGCATGACGCTCTTCAACGAACCCCCCACAAAAGGCGTGACCTCGCCGATCCTCGTGCCGACGACGGTCGCCCAGTAGGCCCGCTGGTCCCACGGGAGGAGATATCCGGTGAAGCCGAAGCTGAAGGTCAGCAAAAGCAGGGCAACTCCGCTGAACCAGGTGGCTTCGCGGGGGTACTTGTAGGCCCCGTAAGCGATCACCCTGACCATGTGCAGGATCACCAGAAGCACCATGGCGCTCGAGCCCCAGTGGTGGAGCCCCCGTATCAGCCAGCCGAAGGTCAGCTCGTTCGTGATGTAGTCAACGCTCGCATGGGCCTGGGTCGGCTCCGGCACGTAGTACAACGTCAGGAGGATGCCCGTCGCGAACTGGAGCGTCATCGTGAAAAGCGTGGCGCTGCCGAGCGTGTAGAGCCAGTTGATCTTGGGGATCTTGCGCAGGAAGATCGCCGCGTAGTGGTTGCGCCAGCCGCTGCGTTCGTTGACCCAATCGCCGATCTTGCTGCTCATCAGGCGATGCCTTTGATGAAGATCTGCGACTCCTCGACCTTGACTTCGAATTGATCGAGCGGCCGCGGCGGCGGGCCGGAGGCGACGGTACCGTCGGCGTTGAACACCGCATTGTGGCACGGGCAGAAGAACCCGTCCTGCTCGTCGACCCAGCGCACCCGGCAGCCGAGGTGACTGCAGACGTTCGAGAGCGCCTCGAAACTGGTGCCGTTTTCGGTCGTAACGAAGACTGAGAGCTCCTCAGTGCTGGTGAGGTACCCGGAGCGCCGTTCGACGTTCGCTTTCATGAGCGTTGGGGTGCCCGGTTCGACCGAACTGGCCGCTCCTAACCGGATCCACTCGGCCGTTCCCGAGTCCTCGGCGGCCGGCCCGGCAACGTAGAAGATGGCGGGGATCCCGACGCCGGCCGCGATCGCCCCGCCCATGACGGCCACCGACCTGGTCAACATCTGGCGACGGGAGATGCCCTTCGCATCCAGCTGGGGATCCTCATCCGGTTGCGTGTCGGCATCCAATCGTGAAACGGATTCCCCTTGAGCTGCGGGATCCGTGAGGCTCGAATCAGCGTGATCCGCTTTGGGCAGATCAGCATCATCGTTCATTCAATGACCTCCTCGTCGGCTTCGCGCGCGACCGGCGCTCCTTGTTATAGCAGCCGAGGCTATCGGAGCGAAGACAAGGACGGCTAGGGCCATCCGACCCTTCTCTGCAGCCGTGCGACCCGACGCACTAGGGGTGGGCGTCGGCGGGGCGGGCCGTCTCGCGGGTAGCCGCTCCCGGCGAACGCGGTCAACGGACCGAAGCCATGGTGGCGGCTTGGGAGTTTCCCGTTTTCCTCGACATCGGCCGGGTCCGAATCGCTAACTTCTCTGGTAGCGAGTTCTTCCCGGACGAAAGGGGCGTGAATGCACGTAGCCATGACCGTGAATGGGCGAGAGGTGAGCGGCGACGTCGAGCCGCGGACGCTCCTGGTCCACTTCATCAGAGAGAACTTGCGCCTCACCGGGACTCACGTCGGGTGCGAGACGAGTTATTGCGGCGCGTGCACCATCCAGGTGGACGGCGCGGCGGTGAAGTCGTGCACGATGCTTGCGGTCCAGGCAGACGGCGCCACGATCAGGACGGTCGAGGGGCTCGCGGACGGTGATCAACTGCACGCCGTTCAAGAGGGCTTCTGGGAGCGCCACGGGCTGCAGTGCGGCTTCTGCACCCCGGGCATGCTGATGTCCGCAGCCAGCCTGCTCGAGCAGAACGCCAGCCCGTCTGAAGACGAGATCCGGCACGCCATCGAGGGCAACCTGTGTCGCTGCACCGGATATCACAACATCGTTCGTTCCATTGAGTACGCCGCCTCCAAGTTGCGGGGAGAAGAGCCGGCACCACCCGATTGGACCATGGACTTCGAGGGGGTCTCATGACCACCAGCATCAGCGCCATGGGCGGCATCGTTCGCCGCAAGGAAGACCCGGCTCTCATCGCCGGGCAGGGCAAATACGTTGACGACATCCGGCTGAACGGTGAAGCCGTCACGGCGTTCGTCCGCAGCCCATTCGCCCATGCGCGAATCAACTCCATAGACACGTCGGCTGCCGCGGCCATGCCGGGAGTGGTTGCCGTCTACACCATCGACGACGTGCGCCACTTGGGCCCGGTCCTGGCCCAGGTGCCGGTCGGCGTGATGCGACCGCTGCTGGCCGACGGCGCTGTGCACCACGCCGGCGAAGCCGTGGCCATGGTGGTCGCGGAGAACTCGTACGTCGCCAGAGATGCCGCCGAGGCTGTAATGGTCGACTACGAGCCGTTGCCGGCCGTCGTCGACATGAAGGCGGCGGTGGCGGGCGCCACCAAGGTCCACGAGGGGTCTGAGTCGAATGTTCTCGTGACGTGGTTCTCCCACGACTGGTGGCCCGGCGTTTTCGAGTTGGTAGACCACCGTCCGGCAATCGCCGAGGCGAAAGAGCGCGACGATGTAGTCGTGGTCAGCCAGGAGATGACCAATCAGCGGCTGATCCCGACCGCGATCGAGCCGCGTGCCGTGCTCGCCGACTGGAATCACGGATACAACCGGGTGAACCTCTGGAGCTCAACGCAGATGCCGCACGCTCTGGCGGGGGCGGTGGCCAAGACGTTTGGGCTGCCGTCAAACGAGGTGCACGTCGTTGCTCCGGAGGTTGGCGGAGGGTTCGGCGCCAAGCTGAACATCTACCCCGATGAGATCCTGACGGTGTTTGCGTCGAAGGCGCTGGACCGCCCCGTGCGGTGGACCGAGACGAGGCGGGAGGCCGCGTTCTCGACCATCCAGGGCCGGGGCTGGGTTGCCACGGCGACGATCACCGGTACGAAGGACGGCAAGATCCTTGGCTATGAGCTCGATGGAATCGCCGACATGGGCGCGTACAGCCAGAACTTCACTGTGGCCATACCCGTGCTCGGTCTGTTTGTGGCACAGGGTCAGTACGACATACCGCTGGCGTGGCAGGTTTCGTGCGTCCAGACCAACACCCAGACCACCGACGCGTACCGCGGCGCCGGCCGGCCCGAGGCCAGCTACTACATCGAGCGCATCATCGACATGTATGCCGCCGCCATCGACATGGACCCGGCCGACGTTCGTCGGAAGAACTTCTTCAAGAAGGAAGACTTCCCGGCGACCACCGCGATCGGGTTGACCATGGATTCCGGTGATTACGAGAGGAACCTGGACACTCTGATCGCAGATGTCGACTACGCCGGCTTGCGTGCCATGCAAGCGGCGGCTCGCGCCGAGGGGCGCTACGTCGGGATCGGCCTCAGCACATACGTTGAGGTATGCGGGTTCGCCCCGTCGGTGCTGGCCGAGTTCGGCTTCGGGTGGGACGCCTACGGGATGCCCACTTCCTTCAGCGGCTCCGGCCTGGTGCGGGTGAATCCCGATGGATCGGCGACGGTCATCATCGGGACGGGCCCGTCGGGTCAAGGCCACCAGACGACATGGGCCCAGGTCGTATCGGACCGGCTTGGCATCGACTACGACAGCGTTCGCGTTACCCACGGCAATACGGCCGAGTCCCCAACGGGTGTCGGCACGTTCGGTAGCCGATCGGCGGCTGTCGACGGCGCCGCTACCTATGAGGCAGCCGAGAAGGTGGGCGGGAAGGCGGCCGATATAGTCGCTCACATGCTCGAGGCATCGGCGGAAGACATCCGCTTCGCCGACGGCGGTGCCCACGTTGCCGGCAGCCCGGGACACAAGGTGACCTGGGCCGAGATCGCCGAGGTGGCCTACAAGCCGCACAAGGGACCGGATGGCATGGAGGCCGGCCTGGAGGCCCACGCGGTCTTCTCGCCCGGGAACGCAACGTGGCCCTTCGGTTCACACCTGGCCGTCGTTGAGGTCGACCCGGACACCGGCAACGTCGAGATCCAGCGCTATGTGGGAATCGACGATTGCGGCAACCGGATCAACCCGATGATCGTCGATGGCCAAATCCACGGCGGTATCGCCCAGGGGATTGGTCAGGCGATGTTCGAGGACGCGATCTACGACGCCGAGGGCAACTTGCTATCCGGTTCGCTGATCGACTATCCGATACCCGCGGCGGGCGACTTACCGGCGTTCGAGCTGGGCTGGACCAACACCCCGACGGACGTCAACCCGATGGGGGTGAAGGGTATCGGCGAGGCCGGCACGATCGGATCGGCCCAGACGATTGTCAACGCCGTCGTCGATGCGCTCGCCCCGCTCGGGGTGAAACACATCGACATGCCTCTCAGACCCCGCAGGGTCTGGGATGCGATTCAGAAAGCGAGGGGATAGGCATGTATCCGAGAAGCTTTGAGTACCTTGCGGCTACCTCGCTCGACGAAGCCCTCGCCGCCCTGGCGGACAACCCAGATGCCAAGGTGATGACAGGGGGCATGAGCCTGATCCCGTTGATGAAGCTGCGCTTGTTCTCGCCGAGCCTCGTGGTCGATATTGGCCGGGTGCCCGGCCTCGACGCGATCGACGATGCCGGTGATCACTTGGCCATAGGGGCTCTCGTGCGTCATGCCACGACCGCCTCGAGCGAGGCGGTGCAATCGGGAGCGGCTGCGCTGGCGCAGGCGGCGGCGCTCACCGGAGACGTGCAGGTGCGCAATCGCGGGACCACATGTGGCGCCCTCGCCCATGCCGACATTGCCGCCGATCAGACGGCGGCGGCACTGGCGCTGGGGGCGACGATGGTCGCCCGCTCGTCCTCCGGTGAGCGCACGATCGCTGCCGACGACTTCTTCGTCGACACCCTCACCTCGGCCCTGCAACCCGACGAGATTCTCGTCGAGGTGCGGGTGCCGAAGACCGGTGCCGGTTCAGGGTCGGCATACGGCAAGCTGGGTCGGCGGGGAGGCCAATCGGACTATGCAGTCGCCGGGGCGGCAGCCGTCGTAACCATGGATGGCGGCAGCGTGGCGGCGGCCCGGGTGGCTTTGACCGGAGTCGGCACCAAGCCGAGCTTGGCCGCCGGAGTGGCCGAAGCGCTCGTCGGAACCGACGGCTCCGAAGCAGCCGTCGCCGCCGCGGCGGCCCGGGCCACCGAAGGCGTGACGGTTCTAGAAGATCTCTATGGATCGGAGGAGTACAAGGCGCACCTCGCTCAGGTGTATGCAGGCCGGGCCGTCACCGCGGCAATGGCTGCCGCTTCGTAAGACTTGCGGGAGAGGGAGCATCAGGGGGCCGCCGCTAGGAGCTAGCCGGCGGCCTCCTGCCGCGTGTGGAGGGCGCGGGGTTGGGCGATGTAGAGCGGTAGCGTCAACTCGAAGATGGCCTCTTCCCCGTCATGGGCGTAGGTGAGGTCACCTTCCATGTCGCGCGCCAGCTGCCGGGAGACGGTCAGTCCTAGTCCGACAGAGGCCGTCAACCCGGGCACCTGGCGGGCCCGGTAGTAGCGATCGAAGATGGACTCGCGCTCCTTGAACGGCAACGGAGCACCGTTGTCGCGCACCTCGACGACGGCCGCGGTTGATGTGACGGCAACGCAGATCTTGACGGCGGGCCCGCCGTAACGCTCGGCGTTGACCACGAGATTGCGGATGATCTGGCGCGTGCGCATCGGGTCCGCCATTGCCCATACCGGCTGGTCCGGCACGAACAACGACAGCTGGTTCGGCTCCGGCACCGCCCGGTGGACGTCCCGGGTGAGAAAGGCGAGGTCGAATCGCGCGGCGTTGAGGCGCAGATTGCCGGTTTCGGCCTGGGCCGCGATCAGCAGGTCCTCGACGATCGCCGACACTTCCTTGCCCTCACTGGCTATCAGCGATACGAGCTCCTGCAGCTCATCGGTGTCGAAACTGTCGAGCGACGCCTCCAGCTCCTCGGCGAGCCCCACGACGGTTGTCAACGGCGTGCGTAGTTCGTGGCTCACAGTGGCCACCAACTCGTCCTTGGAGCGCACCAACCCTTCGAGGGCCTCGCGGGCCTCGCGGCTTTCGGTGATGTCGACCGCGGCCACGGCAACGTGAGCCAGGTCTAGATTCCCGTTGGTGCGCGGCGCCGACCAGGAGAGCGCCAGATGGCGCCGGTTGCCGAGCAGGGTCGTGGCGTTGACGACTTCGGTCAAGACGTGATCGTCACCGTTCCAGACTGCCAGCAACTGCTGAGTGATGGAGTCCAGGGCTTCGCCGTCGCGGTTCTTGAGCTCCCCGAGCAGCGCCTCGTACGACTCTGCTTCGAGCAGTCGCACGGCCGCTTCGTTGGCCGCGGTCACTTCGATGAGCCCGGCGATGCGCAGCGCCGCGCCCGGATGAGCGTACAGGTACTCCTCGAGATCTTCGCCCCGCTTGCGCAGTTCATCGAGCAGCAACTCGACACCGGTGAAGTCCTCCTCCCACATCGCGATGGGTGAATGGTTGAAGAGACTCCGGTAGCGGTCCGTCTCATTGGCCACCTGGACCAAGACCCAGCGCATCAAGTACGTGGTGAACGCGAAGACGACCGCTCCCGTTGCGCCGGTGATCAGGCCGGGCAAGACGTCCGGCTCGCTCCACGTGACCACGATCATCATCCCGGCCCCGTAGGCGGCCGCAAAGGAGATGAGGCGAACTCTGACATAGTTGCTGAGGACGGTGCCCACGGCCGCCAGGGCAATGACCGTAGGGGCACGATCCCCGTCGAGGGGGATGGTGAGGGCGCCGATCCCGATCGCGGCGGCGGCCACGGCAAGGGTGGCCCGCACGTCGTTGCGCCCGGTGGTCAGCTGCGCGCCTGCGAACGCCGCGATGACGATCGCAGGCCACACGGAGCGAGCGAGATTCATGTTGTTGGTGAACAGGCCCAGCGCACCCACGGCGATCCAACCCACGTTCGACAACGCGGCGATGATGCGCAATATGGGCTCGTCGAGCCGGCTCAGGACCGTCTGCGGGCGCGGCTGCATTCATATTCCATCGGCAATTCGCCCGGAATCCAGTAGGCCATTGTCGCGACCCGAATGCCGTCAGGGTGCGGGGGCCGGCCGGAATGACAGTCGGATACTCGCTCCGTTCGACGGGCTCCGGCCGACGGCCATCGTCCCGCCGCCGGCCTCGGCCGTCTTGCGGGCGATGTCGAGGCCCAACCCGCTCGATCCGGCCGTCGATTGGCCCCGGAGCGTGGCGAGATCGGAGCTGAATCCGGTGCCCTCGTCGGAAACGGTCAACGTGGCATAGTCGCCGACCTCAGCCTCGACTCGATATCCCGTTCCCTCCGGTGTGTGGGCAAAGACGTTGCCCAACAGGGCGTCGATGGCGGCCTCCAAATCGGCGGGAGCGACTTGAATGGTGGTGGCCGTGAAGGGCACGACGACGTCGAACGCCCGGCCCTGGTCCTCGGCCAACGGCGCCCAGAATGCAGCCCGGGCCCGGATCGTGTCTTCAAAGACGGTGCCGCCGGAAGCGAGCGAGCGCGCCGGCCGCCGCAACTCCTCGATGGCGTGGTCGATGGTTCTTTCGATCTCGTCGAGATCCCGGGTCACGTCGGCCCGCCCGTCGGGGTCGTCGATCTGCTCCATCCGCAGCCGTGCCGCCATCAACGGCGTGCGCAACCGGTGGGACAGGTCGGCGGCGGTCTCTCGCTCCGACTGGATCAAGCGCCGCATCTCGCTCGCCAAACGGTTGAATTGGACGCCGGTCGCCGCCACCTCGGGGGGCCCGTCCGGGTCGACGCGGACTGAGAAATCGCCCGTGCCCAGCCTGGCGGCGGCGGAGCCGAGCTCTTCGACGGGAGCCACGATCGACCGGGCCAGCCTGTCGGTGACGGCGACCGCGATCATTACGAGCGTCACCGACAGCAGGCCCAACAGGAGCCACGATCGGGTGACTCCTCGGTTCAGCTCGGCATCCGTCACGAGAACCCGAACGACCGTTAGTTCTCCATCGGCCCCCACGGCCGGCACCAGCACCGCCTGGCCGCCCTCCGTGGCGAGGCGCAGCGTCGACCCGGCCAACGCCATTTCGAGATCTTCGCCGGGCGGTATCGGAGCCCCGAACGTCCGGCCGTCTGCCGTTATCAAGCTGACATCACGCCCGGAGAGCGTCCCGTTGGTCGTGACTCTGGCGAAGGCGGTTTCGGCTCCGATGAGCTCGCTGTTGGCCGCGACAATCCTCGCCACGAGCTGGGCGTCGCGTTCGGCGAGCGTGAGGGCGCGATCCTCGGCCAGCCGGTCGACGAGATTGGCCAGCGGAAACAGGAACGCCAGCGCCACCATCGAGGTGACCGCCAGCGCTACGAGATTGAGGCGCCGTCTCACGCGCTCGGGTCGACGAGTTTCACTCCCACGCCTCGCCTGGTGTGGATGTAGCGTGGCTGCGCCGCGGTCTCGCCGAGCTTGCGGCGCAGCCAGGAGAGATGAACGTCGACCGTTTTGTCGGCTCCGCCGTACGGCAGGCGCCACACCTGAGCGAGGATCTCGCGCTTGGGGATCATCCGGCCGACGTTGGCAGCCAGATAGGCGAGCATGTCGAATTCCTTGGCGGCCAGTTCGAGCAGCTCGCCATCGAGCCGCGCTTCGTGAGCGTCCTGGTCGATGACCAGGCCGCCGACGGTGACGACGGTGGGCGCGTCATCGCCGACGCGGCGCAACACGGCCCGGATTCGCGCTTCGAGGTGCTTGGCGCTGTAGGGCTTGACCACGTAGTCGTCGGCGCCCAGATCGAGCAGGCGAACGGTTTCCTCTTGATCGTCGCGGGCGGTCGCCACGATGACCGGAACCTCGCTGACGGCCCGGATCAGCTTCAGCACCTGCTTGCCGTCCATGTCGGGCAGGCCAAGGTCGAGGACCACGAGGTCGATCTCCTCCTCCACAGCGGTTTTGAGCCCCTCCATCCCCTCCCGCTCCGATTTGACCGCATAACCCTCGTCGGCCAGGGCTCGGGCGAGGGATTCGCGAATTCGATGATCGTCTTCGATCAGGAGGATTGTCGTCATTGGCCACCAAGATACCGGTGAATTCGGGCTTTGCCATGCCGCATCGCTCTTCTTGGCGGTGGGTTAATCGACGCTTAACCCTCACACCCGTCGGATGCGCCAAGATGGGGTCATGAGACGGAAGATCGCATCGGTGCTCGCCTGGATCGTGGCGACGGTCGCCTCGATTCTGCTGGCGACCGCGGCCGTCGGTGACGTCGGCAATCGGCTCAGCGATCGGCCCGCCCCGCTCCAGTCCGCTGCCGGCAGCCTCGTGACGCTGTCACCGGCGAGCTCGACAACCAGGGTGGACCCCGCCCCGTCCACCAGCGCGGCGGGCCCATCGACCACGCGGGGCACCACCGCGTCGAGCACCACGACCGCGGCGCCGGCCGCGAGCACGACTACCACCGCGCCGACGACGAGGCCACCCACGACGACGCGGGCGCCGGTGACCAGCACCACTTCGACTTCCACGTCCAGCACAACGACCCCGCCGCCCGATGACGAGTATTTCGAGAGTCGCCAACTCATCGGCGGCTGGGTGCAGCTCCGCATCACCGGGGACAATGTCTATCTGGAGGCCGCGGTCCCCGAGCCCGGGTTCTCCGTCGAGGTGGAGCACAACGGACCCGAGACCGTTGAGGTCGAGTTCAAGAGCAAGTCACACGACTCGAAGCTCCACGCCGAGGTCGAGGGCGGCGAGCTCGATATCGATATCGACGAAGAGAGCGACGACTAGGGAACCGGGTGATTTCGCCCGCAGCCTCTGCGGCGCCGAGCGTCAGGCCGTCGACGGCCTCCGTGAGCCCAGGGTCAACTCATCGTCAAGGCTGCAGCGCCACCTCGAGGACCTCACCTATGTTGTCGAGGACGTGGAAGGTCATTACCTCCCGCACCTCCTCGGGGACGTCGTCGAGGTCGGCCTCGTTGCGCTTCGGCACGATCACCTCGGTCAGGCCGGCGCGGTGAGCCGCCAGGACCTTCTGCTTGACGCCGCCGATGGGAAGAACGCGACCCTGCAGAGTGACCTCACCCGTCATGCCGACGGATTCGCGCACGGTGCGGCCCGTCAGCAGTGACACCAGGGCGGTCGTCATCGTGATGCCGGCTGAGGGGCCGTCTTTGGGGATGGCTCCCGCCGGGACGTGGACGTGGAAGCGCCGTCTGGTGGCGCTCTCACTGAGCCCGAGCCGCGTCGCGTTCGACTCCACATACGACAGCGCGATCTGGGCCGATTCCTTCATAACGTCACCGAGCTGACCGGTCAGGACCAGGCCCGGATCTCCGTCCATGGCGGTGGCTTCGATGAAGAGCATGTCGCCACCGGCACC
>CAMYJM010000051.1 GCA_947258635.1 uncultured Acidimicrobiaceae bacterium | reverse complement strand
CGACGAGGCGCCGCCGCGGTTCAACTGGGCGAGCCTGTTGCTCCTGGTCGGGGCGGTCGGCGCTGCGTCCACGATGGCCTTGTGGTGGATCGGCGGCCTGTCGGCTGAGCCCGAACTGGAAGTCGGTCGTGAGGTCTTCGGCAACGTCCCCGGAGTGTTCGTCGCGCTGTTCTACGTCGGCGTGTCGGCGGCGATATTCCTGTCCGCCTACTTCTTCGCGCAGCGGGCCCGGAACTGGGCCCGGGGCGGCGCCGAGGACCGCTCGCGCATGCTCAAGCAGCGGCTCCACAACCTGCGGGAGGGGCTGGCGATGAAGACGCTCCTCCGTGATCCCGCCGCCGGGTTGATGCACGCTGCCATCTACTACGGCTTCATCGTCCTCTTCTTGGGGACGGTCACCCTCGAGATCGACCACGTCCTACCCACGAACCTCAAGTTCCTCCATGGCGCCTTCTACCAGGGGTTCTCGCTGACCCTCGATACAGCCGCCCTCGTCTATCTGGGGGGCCTCGCCTGGGCCGCGCTGCGCCGTTATGGGCTACGGCCGTGGCGGCTGCGGGGCAAGACGCGCCCCGAGGACGGCGTCATCCTCGGAGTGCTCGCCGGGATCGGCGTCTCCGGGCTCCTCGCCGAAGCCGCCCGGATCAGCCTCATCGGCCGCCCTGCCTGGGAGCAGTGGTCATTCGTCGGCTACTTGATGAGCTACATCTTCCCCACCGGGTCGGCATCCTTCTGGCACCAGGCGATGTGGGCGCTTCACGCCCTGTTGTTCGTGGCCTTCCTCATCATCCTGCCCGTCACCAAGCTGCGCCACATGGTGACCTCACCGGCCAACATGTACCTCGCGGCGCGCGAGCGCCCCACGGGGGCGATGCGCGAGATGCCGAACCTCATGGAGGCCGACGACATCGAGACGGTCGGTGCCTCGGTGGTCGCCGAGTTCACGTGGAAGCAGCTCTTCGACACCGACGCCTGCACGATATGCGGCCGCTGCACGTCGGTATGCCCGGCCAACACGACCGGCAAGCCGCTCGATCCCCGGGAGATCGTCCTCAAACTCGGCGAGGTGGCGGCGCGCACCGCCGCCGGCCCGATATCGCCTCCGGTAGGTGTCGACGGTGCGATCACTGTGACATCCGACAATGTGTTCGAGCGGATCACTGCCGAAGAGCTGTGGGCGTGCACCACGTGCCGAGCCTGCGACGAGATCTGCCCCGTGAACATCGAGATTCTGGACAAGATCCTCGACATGCGCCGGTACCTCTCGCTGATGGAGGCGGATTTCCCCTCCGAGCTGGGCAAGGCCTACATCAGCCTGGAGAACTCCTCCAACGTCTACGGCATGGGCCAGGCGACACGCGGCGATTGGACCGACCAGCTCGAGTTTCCCGTCAAGGTGCTCGGCGAACCGGACATTGAGGCCGAGTACCTCTACTGGGTGGGCTGCGCCGGTTCGTTCGACGACCGCAACCGCAAGGTGACGCTGGCGACCGCTCGCTTGCTGAATGCGGCCGGGGTCGACTTTGCCATCCTGGGACCGCGAGAGCTGTGCACCTTCAACACGCTCGGCAACGAATACCCGCAGTTCGGCGGCGAATACGAGGTAATCCACCACTCCGAGTTGCTGGCCTCGCTGGTTGCCGCCGGTCGGCTGGCACCTGTGGCCGGAGACGAGAAGATCACCTTCCACGATCCGTGTTACCTGGGCCGGCACAACGACGTCTACGTGGCGCCGCGCGACGTGCTCGATCTCGTGGGCAACCGAGTCGAGATGCCGCGTAACGGCACCGGTAGCTTCTGCTGTGGTGCCGGCGGCGGGCGTTTCTTCATGGAAGAGCAGATCGGCAAGAAGGTCAACATCGAGCGCTCGGAGGAGGCGATCGCCACCGGCGCCAGCATCATCGCCACGGGTTGCCCCTTCTGTTTCGTGATGATGGATGACGGCGTCAAGGAGATCGGCGAGGAGACCGTCCAGGTGCAGGACATCGCCATGCTCTTGGCGTCGCAAGCTCTCGACTAGGAGCCTGCTCAATAGCCGCTGATGGGCTGCGGAAGCCCCCGTCGCCATCTAACCGCTGGATCGGGCAACCAGGCTCCTCCCGGACCTCCGGCTCAAGGCAGAGCCGGAGTTCGCCGATATCGGCCACTATGAGTGATGTGTCGCGTTCGTGTGCCCGCTGCCGCCGCGCCGCCGCGGTGGCCCGCGGCAGCGCTGCCTACTGCGTCGAATGTAATGAGATCATGGATTGGTCGGATGTGATCGCCGTCGTCCAGCAGGCGACCGAGCTGGAACGCGGCGGCGTCGGGCCGGTGGCGGAGCGGGTCCCTGAGGCGCCGGCGGCCCCCGGCAGCGAGCCCGCCACGGAACCGGCGCTGATCGGTGGTGGCGGCAGTGGTGTGGCGCCGGCCACGCCGGACCCGTTCTCGCAGCGCCTCATCTAGCCGGAGCCGCGCCTCACGGGGCGAATGCCGTTTCCATCAGTAGTTGCTGCTCACGGGCGTGAGTTCGCGGATTACCCGTTGCCGGGCTGGCCGACTCCTTGCGATAGATTCCCCGGCTGGAACGTCCGGCCTCGACGAAGAGGTGGCGCGAGATGAAGCGCCAGGCTCCCATGTTCGCCGGCTCCTCCTGAACCCACATCAGTTCGGCGTCTCCATAGGGGGCAAGGGCGCGGTTGATCGCGGCGGCCGGGAACGGATACAACACCTCCACCCGCAAGATGGCGACATCGTCGATGTTGTTGTCGGCTCGGTACCGTTCCAGGTCGTAGTACACCTTGCCGGCACAGAGCACGACGCGACGGGCGCTCCTGGTGACGACCGGGTCGTCGATGACCGCTTGCAGGCTGCCTCCGGTGATCTCGGCGACAGGGCTGAAGGTCTGGCGAGTGCGCAGCAACGACTTCGGCGTGATGATCACGAGCGGTCGCTTGATCGGATGCATCGCCTGGGTCCGGTACAGGTGGAACAGCTGGGCGGGCGTTGAGGGCACCGCCACCCGGATGTTGTCTTCCGCGGCAGACGTGAGAAAGCGCTCCAGCCGGGCCGACGAGTGCTCGGGTCCCTGGCCTTCGAAGCCGTGCGGCAGCAGCAACGTCACGCTGGAGTGCTGTTTCCACTTGTCGTAGCCGCTGGCCAGGAACTGGTCGAGGATCACCTGGGCTCCGTTGACGAAGTCACCGAACTGCGCCTCCCACATCACCAGGGTGTCGGGAGCTGCCACCGAGTACCCGTACTCGAATCCCAACGCGGCGAACTCTGACAGCAGGCTGTCGTAGATCCGGATCGGCGCCTGATCCGGGGCGAGGTGGCACAGCGGGGTGAACTCGTCCTCGGTGACGTAGTCGACCAGCACGGCGTGGCGATGGCTGAAGGTGCCGCGCTGGGAATCCTCGCCGGCGAGCCGCACCGGGACTCCCTGCAAAGCCAGTGAGCCCCACGCCAGCGCCTCGCCCAGCGCCCAATCGGCATAGCCCTCGGCGTAGAGACGTTGCCGGTCACCGAGGAGCTTGTCCAACTTCGGGTGAGGCGTGAAACCTCCTGGGAACGCTCGGATTCCCGCCTCGATACGGTCCGCCATGTCGCTCGAGATCGCGGTGACGGGCGGTTGGGCCGACTCCTCCGTGCCGGGCGGTGCCGCCGCGTCCCGGGCGGGGAGCTGTGACTCCTCGAGCGCTTGCTCCAGGTCCTGGCGGTACTCGGCGAGCGTGCCGGCGGCCTCGGTATCGGTGAGCGTACCCCGGCGCTTGAGCCGGTCGACGTAGAGCCGACGAACCGTTGGGTGATCATTGATTATCCGGTACATGTTGGGCTGCGTGTAGCTCGGCTCGTCCCCCTCGTTGTGGCCGAGCCGCCGATAGCCCACCAGGTCGAGCACGACGTCGCGGCGGAATGTGCGGCGGTACTCGAAAGCGATCCGGGCGGCGCGAACGCAGGCCTCCGGGTCGTCTCCGTTGATGTGGATGATTGGCGCCTGGATCGCCTTGGCGATGTCGGTCGCGTAGTGGCTCGACCTGGCGTCGCGGCTGGCGGTCGTGAAACCGACCTGGTTGTTGATGACGATATGAACCGTGCCCCCGGTGAAGTAGCCGTCCAATTGGCTCAGGTTGAACGTCTCGCCGACGACCCCCTGGCCGGAGAAGGCGGCGTCGCCGTGGAGCAGCACGGGCATCACCCGGTCGATGCCATCCTCGCCAATCTGGTCCTGGCGGGCCCGGGAGATGCCCTCGAGCACCGGGTTGACGGCTTCGAGATGACTGGGGTTGGCGGCCACCTCGATGGTCACCTCGCGGCCGTCGGCGGCTTGATGCACCCCGGTGGCGCCCAAGTGATACTTGACGTCTCCCGAAAAGCCGCCGCTGTCCGGCTGCTCGTCGCTGCCGTAGAACTCCCGAAACAGCGATGCCAGCGGCTTGCCGGCAATGTTGGCCAGCACGTTGAGCCGACCGCGATGGGCCATGCCCAGAGTAACGTGCTCGACTCCGGCCGCCGCCGCGACGTTCAGCAACTCGTCGAGCATCGGGATGGTCGACTCCGATCCCTCCAGGCTGAACCTCTTGGCGCCCAGGAACTTGGTGTGGAGAAAGCGCTCGAAGGCCTCCGCCTTCCCGAGAAGCCGCAGGATCCGCATCGATGCCTGCTCGTCGAGCTCTTGCGGCGCCGGCTCGACCCGGTCTTGAATCCACTGTTTCTGGTCCGGCTCCTGGATGTGCATGTACTCGATTCCCGTGGTGCGGCAGTACCCATCGCGCAGCAGGCCGAGGATCTGGCCGAGTTCCATCTCCTGGTTGCCGGCCAGACCTCCCGTGGCGAAAGGGCGATCGAGGTCCCAGATCGTCAACCCGTAGGCGAGCGGATCGAGCTCGGGGTGGGACACGGGTGGCTTCTGGCGGAGTGGATCGAGGTCGGCGATGAGGTGGCCGCGTACCCGGTACATGTTGATCAGTTGGAAAGCCCGGGCTTGTTTCTCGGCCCAGTCCCGGCTGCCTCGAACCGGGTTCTCGTCGGCGGCCCACACCGCCGGCACGTAGGGGATGCCCATCGAGCGGAAGACTTCCGTGTAGAAGCCGTCCGCCCCGAGCAGCAGGTCGTGCATTCGCTGGAGGAACATTCCGCTTTCGGCACCCTGGATCACCCGGTGGTCGTACGTCGACGTGATGGTCATGGTGCGGCCGATTCCGGCGGCGGCGATCGTCGACGGGTCGGCTCCGTGGTACTCCGGCGGGTAGCCGATGGCGCCGACCCCGATGATCACGCCCTGTCCCGGCATGAGCCGCGGCACCGACTGCACCGTGCCCACCGTGCCGGGATTCGTCAGGGTGGCGGTGGTGCCGGAGAAGTCGTCCGGGGTTATCCTGCCGGAGCGGACCCGGGTGACGATGTCCTCGTACGATTCCCAGTAGGTGCGGAAGTCCATCTCGTCGACCGACTTGATGTTGGGCACCAGCAGCGTGCGGCTCCCATCCTTGCGGGCAACGTCCATCGCCAGGCCCAGATTGATGTGCCGGTAGCTCACATGGTGCGGGTTGCCTTCGATGGTGGCGTAGGCGACGTTCATCGCGGGGCGGCTCTGCAGCGCCTTGGCGGCGGCCCACCCGATGAGATGGGTGAACGAGACCTTGGTACCTTCGTCGAGCCGGGTCAGCTGGTTGTTGATCATCCGCCGGTTGACCTCGAGTAGCTTGGCCGGCAGCGAGCGCACCGAAGTTGCCGTGGGTAGTTCGCGGCTCTCGTCCATGCGCTTGGCAATGAGGGCGGCGGCTCCGACCATCGGAGTCACGTCGGCCAGGTTGCTGTCGACGGCGAGCTGGGGTGGCTCGGGAAGCGCGGCATCACCGGCGGCGGCCCCATCCTCCTCGAGAGCCGCTACGCCTCCGGCGGCGAAGAACCGGCGCCACGCCTCGCTGACGGACTGCGGAGACGACTCGTAGAGCGCCTCCATCTGGTCCACGAGCCAGCTGTTACGTCCGAATGCCTCGTCGAGCTGGGTTATCTCGGGCGCGCCGGGCTCCGCAACGGTCATGGCCGCATGCTACCGACAACCCCCTCCGCGGCCATGGACCCTCAGCCGGCCGAACCTCAATGCCTGCAAGGCGAATGCCGATGTGCGGCTCGGCAGGCGGGGCCGTCGGTTACGCTCCCGCCATGCGGATCGGCTACCAGGGCGAGCCCTATTCATACAGTTACCGGGCTGCCAACGAGCTATTCCCGGGCGAGGAGCACGTCGGCCAGCAGTCTTTCGTCGCCGCCTTTGCCGCCCTGGAGGCGGGCGATGTGGAGCGGCTGGTGCTTCCCGTGGAGAACTCGACGACCGGAAGCGTGCTCCCGGTGCTCGATCGCCTCCCGGGGAACGCTGAGCACGGCCCGATCTCCATCGTCGCCGAGCACCTCGTTGAGGTACGCCACGCCCTGCTCGGTCTACCCGCCGCGACGGTGGCGGGGCTCCGCTCTGTGATGTCACATGCCCAAGCGCTGGCCCAGGCGGAGGAGCGCCTGCTGGGGCTCGGCGTCGTCGAGATCCCGACCCACGACACGGCCGGAGCCGTGCGGGAGGTGGCCCAACGCGCCGACCCGGCCGTCGGAGCATTGGCGCCGCCGGAATCGGCTGCCCCCCACGGCCTCGTGGTTCTCGAAGAGGGTGTCATGGACCGTGATCACAACACGACCCGGTTCGTCGTGCTGGCCCCGGGAGAGGCCCAGGTCGACGCCGCCGATGACAAGACCACGATCCTGTTCGTGACGGCGCACCGGCCGGGGGCGCTGGCGCTCGCCCTCACCGAGCTGGGACTGCGCGGGGCCAACCTCACGCGGATCGAGTCGCGGCCGGCGAGCGAGGCATGGTCCTATCGGTTCTTCGTCGACCTGGTGCACCCGCCCGGTCCCGCCGGACTGGCGGCCGTGATCGATCCGCCGCCGGCAACCCTGGCGGAGCTCAAGGTGCTCGGCTCGTACAAAGCCGCGGAATTGCCGTAGGGATTGGTGAGTTCCAATGGTTCGGGCTAGACGGCGACTGTTTGCCCGGCCGTTTGTGGCTGCTTTCGCCATGGCCGTGGGTATCACTCTCATGGTAGGTGGTTGAGTGCCTGTGGAGTTCCTCGACCACTTCGCTTGACTCCGACCCTCCCGACTGTCCTTCCCGCGACGCTCCTGCTGTCCCCAGCGATGTTGACAATTCACAACACCTGTTGTACGTTGTCAACATGCCGCGACGGCGTCATCCGAAGAAGGAGATCGAAGAAGCGCTGGCGGCCGCCGAAGGCGTCGGTTGGCGTGTTGCGGCAACAGACTTCGGCCATCGGTGGGGCGTGATGCGGTGTCCGGAGGCATCGCGGGAGGGATGCCAGGTCTCGATCTGGTCGACACCTCGTAACGCCGGAAACCACGCCAACCAGCTGAGACGGGCCGTACAGAGATGTCCCCATGCTGAGGAAGATGAGTCATGACATACGAGTTCACACTGATCGTGGAAGGAGCCGATCTCCAGGATGACGCCAGTGTTGAGGCGTTGTTCACTGCAGGATGTGACGACGCGACGGTCGGGCGCGTTGGCGGCGTCCAGTACCTGGACTTTGATCGGGAGGCAGAGTCGCTGCCCAGTGCGGTAGCGGCTGCCGCCGAGGCTATCGAGTCGGCTGTGCCGGGGGCGCGCGTGGTGCACCTGGAGCCGGACGACCTGGTATCGATGGCCGAGATCGCCGAGCGCACCGGCCGCACCCGAGAGAGTGTCCGCCTCCTTGCCAGCGGGGAACGCGGACCCGGTGGATTTCCGGCGCCGGCAACGCACTTCCGCCGCCGGCATCGCATGTGGAAATGGCAGCAGGTTGTGGTGTGGTTCTCCCAGGCGCTCAACGAGCCTCAGGCCGCCGGTGACCCTGGCACAGCTCAGTTCATCACCGCATTCAATGCCGGGCTGGCGTGGCGTCAGGTCGACGCAGACCTCGACCCGGAAGACCGTCTGCGCATTAGGAAACTCGTCGGCTAGCCCGGTTCCCGGACACGAGGTCTTCAGAGGGGGAGGGGCCCTCCGTCACCGGGCTGTGAAGTCCTCATACTGCTCGATGTCGGCTTCGGTCCAGAAGCCGGGGAGCGGGGCGGTGACTCCGGCGGCGTACTTCTGGAGACGGGCGACGCCGGCGTCATCGAACAGCTCGATGGCGTCGAAGACGTTCCAGGCCCCGACGGCGCGCAGTGCCCGGTCGCCGGGGCTCCCGGGGCGGGGCAGGTTCGAGGTGAGGACCAGCAGGCGGGGATGATCGGCGTCGGTGGCGGAGTTGGCCTTCGCCATCAACACGTTGGCCCGGCCGAGCGTCTTCCACAACGTGTCGGTGCGCATCAGGCCGGGGCGCACCGTCGTGAACGCTCCGGAAACGTCGACGTAGTACACGTGCTCGCCGGCGGCGTCTTCGACCAGGAAGTTGAACTGGACTCCCGTCTTGGCGATCTTGTGGTTCTCCGAGACGATCACGAAGCCACACGATTCGAGCACCTGGCGGGCCAGGTCCTGGGCCTTCTTGCCCTCCGAGGTAGCCCGCTGCTGGAAGTGCTCGATGCGCTCGTCGGGATGTTCGGGGATGTCGAACGTCAGCGGCTCGCCGGGGCCGGCGGGGCCGCGCACCCGGGGCTTGGCCCGTTCGGCCTCGAGACGGCGCTGGGCGATCTCGATGTAGTCGGGATCGAGGTCGTAGCCGATGCCGCGGCGTCCGGCGCGTTCGGCTGCCACGAGGGTCGCCCCCGCCCCGAGGAACGGATCGAGCACGATGTCACCCTCGTACGTGTAGAGGTCGATGAGGCGTCGCGGCAGCTCAACCGGGAATGGTGCCGGGTGCTGGACTCTACGGGCGCTTTCGGAGTCGATACGCCACACGTCGAGGGTCGCCTCCATGAATTCGTCAGTGCTGATCCTGCTCTGGTACGGCCGCCCGGTGGCTTCGCGCCGTTTGGTGCTGAGCGCCCGATCGAAGCGGCCCTTGGAGGCGACCACGACCCGCTCGGTCAGGTCACGCAGCACCGGGTTGGCGGCGCTGCGGAACGAGCCCCAGGCCACCGAGCCGGTGGCGCCCTCGGCCTTCTGCCAGATGATCTCGCCGCGCAGCAGCATGCCGAGGTCGTCTTGGAGGATGCGGATGACGTCGCTCGACAGGCTCCGATACGGCTTGCGGCCGAGGTTGGCGACGTTGACGGCGATGCGGCCGCCCGGCTCGAGTACCCGGCGGCACTCGGCAAACACGTCGCGCAGCATCTCGAGGTACTCGATGTAGGTGGCGGGAACCTCGCCCGCCAATCCGTTGCCGGCGACCGCCTGCTCGTACTCCTTGCCGACGAAGTAGGGCGGTGATGTCACGACCAGCGCGACGCTGTTATCGGGAAGCTCGACCATCGAACGTGAGTCGCCGACGATGCAAGGCGGATCGGGCAGCTCGAACGGTTCGCTGAGGGAATCGCTGTCGGACACCTGCGGTGCCGGAAACCGCCGGTAGAACTCGGAGGCGTTGTGGTTTTCCCGGCGCCCGGCCCCGAAGGCCGACGTCTCGGTGGACGCCCGCCGCGCCTTCCGTTCTGGCTGGTCCGCGCTCATGGGGCAACCATAACTGTGCTTCACCGATTTCTAGCGTGACCTCCGGCCGGCCGGCGGCACCGACGCGGCGGGCAACCCGGAGCCGGGCGCCGCCGGGGTAGTAGCTTGGGGCCGTGGGAACGTCAGGGCAACAGAAGCCGGTGCGTGCCGTCTCTTTGGAAACGGCGGCCCACGAGGCGTTTCCCTACCTGCTAGACGGGCTCGGCGTCGCCGCCCTCGGGCTCCTCGTGCCCACCTCGCTCAGGATTGGCTATCGCTTTGGCGGCCACCTGGTGCTGCTGGTCCTTTTCGGCCTGATCCTGACTGCCCGACTACTCCCATTGACCGACACGCTCTGGTTCGCCGACATGGATTTCAGCCCGCTGCGGAGGGTGATGGCAACGGGTCTCGGAGCAATCATCATCGTCACCGGCGTGGTGGGCTTGGTGACTCTGGCGTCGGCGGCGGCGTTGCGCTTCCAACCCTCGGCCCAGTTCCTGCAGTTGCTGTCGGCCCTGGACATTGCCTGGGCGGTCGCCACCGTCATGGTCGCCGTCTACTGGCTCCGGGGACGCCGGGCGGCACTAGTGGCGGGGGCGACAGTCGGGGTAATCTGTATCGCATCGATCGCGCGTTACCTCGACGCCGTCGGCTTCAGCCCCCAAGGCAGGTGGCGCCTCGATGGTGGGGCACTGTGGACCTACGTGCTTCCATACGACATGGCCGTCGCCGCCATCGCCATCGGCGCCTTCGTCTTTGCGGCGCGGCGCCGGGCCGCCACGCTATAGGAGCCTGCTGGCGATGCGGTGGCGGCATCTCGGCGGCTAACGCTCTCAGCGCACCGCGCAGGCCAGCGACCAGTCGTACGGCTGAAACCTGATGGCCGGCCCCCCGGTCAAGCGCCAGGCCTCCGTCTCGGGGTCGAGCCAGGTGGCCAGGGCGTCCGCCACCGCCGCCTTGCGGGCGGGGAGCAGTGTCGGCATCCGACGCGGTCGAGTGAAATCGCCGCCGAACCAGAGGAAGATCCGGGACAGGTAGAGGTGGCCGGCAGCCTCATCGCGGACGGCGCCACCCTCGGCGAGGAATGACCGCATCTGGTCGTAGAGATTGTGGTCGAGCCCGTCTCCTGTGAACGGTTCGTAGCGCAATGTGGGGCAAGAGGCTGACCCGCAAACGAGACCGCCGTGGATTCGGGGATCCTTGAATCTGCGGATCTTGCCGTGCTCGATGGCATCGAGCGACAGCGGCTCGCCGGCGACGTGGGCCCAGGCTCGGCGAAACCCGCCCGGGATGCGCAGCACCGTTGCCGCGCCGCCTGTGCTCGCTTCGGCGGCGAGGTCGAGGGCGCCGGCGTTATAGAGGTTGATCCAGTAGGCGAGGGCCGCCTTCGACGACAACGAATCCGGGTCGATCGCCTGCAACTCGTCGCGATAGCTCACCAGCGTGTCGCGGTGAACTTGGAGCGCCGCCGCGCCGGCTTGCCGCAGGGCCGTGAGCACCTCACCGAGGACCGAGTGATCCACGTCGCCGCGCCCACCGGCGGCGGGATGCGGCCGGCGCACCCGGCGCGCCGCCAGCATCGACCAGGCGGCAGTGATCGGATTGGGTCCGGTCGGTGACGACACGGGGCCTCCACAATCGTTGCGAGTTCCCGACGTGTAACCGGGGGAGGGGGCCGGCTGTTCCCGCGGCGCCGCCTGCGGGCACCTCGGCCACCGCCTGACAGTCCGCCGCTGGCGCGGCCCCGGCGGAGCACCGATCGAGTCGGGCGCTATCGGCTCAATGACGCCGATTGTGCCGGGCGAGGTCGCCGCGGCGAGCTCTCACGAGGTCGGGTGCGACCCTGAGGTGCCCGCCGGCTGTTCGATGCCAAGGAGCTCGCGCCCCTCGTCGATCCGCTCTGCCGGGGTCTTGGCCATGCGCAAGAATGTGTAGCCGACGATGCCGGCGAGGCCGGAGCCGATGAAGATGCCGATCTTGGCTTCGTCGATCAGGGTCTCGGTCGAGAACGCCAGCTCCGTGATGAACAGTGACACCGTGAAGCCGATCCCGGCGAGGGCGGCGAGGCCGATCATATCGCGCCACGTGGTGCGTTTGGGCAGCTTGCCGACCCCGGTGACCACCGCGATCCACGTGGCCAGAGTGATGCCGGCGATCTTGCCCACGAGGAGCCCGAGACCCACGCCGAGGGCCACCGGGCTGGTGGCGGCGGCGACGAAGTCCATGTCGACGACCCGCACTCCGGCGTTGGCCAGCGCGAAGATCGGGATCACCACGAAAGCCGACCAGGGGTGGAGTGCCGTCTCGAGTCGATCGAGCGGCGCCACCGACTCGCGCGCCACCGAGGCCAGCGTCAGCGCACTCGAGTCAACACGTTCTCGTTGCTGTGGCGTCGCCGACTCCATGTCGTAACGGTCGAGGATCCAACGATGTTGATCTGGTCGCGTGCCTCGGCGGCGCCCGCCATGGCGGCGGTTGCGGCGGCAATGAGTAGGGTTCTTTTGATCACGGGTTACTCCGTATCTCTGGTGTTTCAATAGTCGTTCCAACACGCCGGAAAATAGCGATCCATGGCGTCGTAATTACTACGGTTCAGTTACAGAAATATGACAGGCCGGCCC
>CAMYJM010000050.1 GCA_947258635.1 uncultured Acidimicrobiaceae bacterium | reverse complement strand
GCTTCATGGGCGAAGACGATCGTCGAGGATCCGACACCGAGCTCATCGAGGTCCGTGCCGCCGGTAACGACGATCCGGACGACAACATCGCCGACGGCGCCCCGATCCCGGGCCCACGCTTCGAGATCGCGGCGCGGCGGCAACGGCAAACGCAGAGCAGCCGCGCTGCGCGTCAGCCGATCGAGGTGCTCGTCGAGCCGAAATGGTTGCCCTGAATACGATCGCAGCACCTCGAAGCACCCGTAGCCTCGCAGGAGGCCGATGTCGTCCACTCGCACGACGGCCGAAGCCGCAACAACACGATCGCCGTTGACGATGACATCGCCGATAGGGATCATGCGCATGAGTGAACCACTAGTAGCCGTTCGTGATCGGAATCCGGCGGTCTTTACCGAACGCTTTGGCCGTGATGCGCACCCCCGGGGGGGCCTGGCGTCGCTTGTACTCGTTGCGATCCACCAACCGGGCAACCCGCTCCACGACCGTAGGGGGAAAACCGGCGGCAACGATCTCCTTGACGGCCCGATCTTGTTCGACGTACATCTCCAGGATGCCGTCGAGGGTGTCGTAGTCCGGTAGCGAGTCGGAGTCGAGCTGACCGGGGCGCAGCTCGGCCGATGGCGGCTTCTCTATCGTCTCCAGGGGAATCACCACGCCGTCCCGATTCCGCCAGACCGCCAACCGGTACACCCAGGTCTTGAACACGTCCTTGAGAACGGCGTAGCCCCCGGCCATGTCGCCGTACAGCGTGGCGTAGCCGACGGCCATCTCGGACTTGTTGCCGGTCGCCACGACCATCGACCCGAACTTGTTGGACAGTGCCATCAGGATGGCGCCGCGAATCCGGGCTTGCAGGTTCTCTTCCGTCACGTCGGGATCGGTGTCGGCGAACTGTGGCCCCAGAGATGTGAGGAACTGGGCGAAGACGTCATCGATCGGGATCATGTCGAAACGACACCCGAGGTTGCCCGTCAGCCGGCGACTGTCCGCAATCGAGCCGTCCGAGCTGTAGCGGGTCGGCATGGTGACCCCCCACACGGCCCGCGGCCCCAGCGCGTCGACCGCGATCGCGCAGGTCAACGCGCTGTCGATGCCGCCGGATAGGCCGATCACCACGTCGTTGAAACCGTTCTTGCGTACGTAGTCTCCCAGCCCGGTGACAAGCGCCGCGTAGACCTCGGCCTCGTCACTCAGCCGGAGCCGCACATCCGAAGCCGGCTGGTCCCGGCCGATCTCGATATCGACGTAGAAGAGCTCCTCCCTGAATTGTGGGGCCCGGTGGATGAGTTGGCCCGTCGCGTCGAAGACCATCGACTCGCCGTCGAACACGAGCTCATCCTGGCCGCCCACGAGGTTCAGGTATACGACCGGCACGCCTGAGTTCCGGGCTTGGGTGGCCAGCAGATCGGCCCGTTCCTCTCCTTTGCCCAGGTGGTAGGGCGAGCCGTTGATGTTGAGCAGAATCTCGGCACCGGCTTTGGCTTGCTGCGTCGGTGGGCCGTTCGGAGACCAGATGTCCTCGCACACCGAAACGCCGCATTTCACATCACCAACGGTCCATACCTGATCCGCAGCCTCGCTGGGCACGAAGTAGCGGGCTTCGTCGAAGACGCCGTAGTTGGGGAGCAACGCCTTGTGATAGGTACCCAGCCGCCGTCCGTTGCCGACCAAAGCCGCCGCGTTGGCCAGAGAACGCGGCATCGAGTCATCGGGGTGATGATCGACCGCCACCCGATCGACGAACCCGACCACCGTGACCACCTTGCCGGAGGCTTGCGTTATCCGTTCCAGAGCGGCCAGGTTGTCGTCGATGAACGCCGGCCGCAGCAACAGGTCCTCGGGCGGATATCCGGTGATCGCCAATTCCGGCAGCAGAAGTATGTCGGCGTCGTGCCCTTCGGCCCAGGCCATGGCGGCCATGATCGAGTTGGCATTCCCGGATATGTTGCCGACCTTCAGGTTCAGCTGAGCACAGGCAACCCGAATTCGCTTCAATCCATGCTCCGGCACATCGTGACCTCTCGCTCATGGTGTACAGCCGGTCGACTACTTCGTCCTCATCACGGAGATTACCGGCGTGACCGAGGGCGCGGGCTACACCCCGGCGACGGTCTCGGCGATGAGCCAGTCGACAACTGCTTTGGCAGCTTCCTCCGGAGAGGCCCCGGATTCAATAGCCTCGTCGTAGGCCTCCAGCTGCCGGTGGGCGCTGGTTCCGCGGGCGACGATCGTTCGGGCGTGCTGCACCTCGGCGAGGCAGTCGAGCTCCGCGGCATCCTCGCTCACGAGCTCGATGATTTCCTCGATGAGATCCTCGAACGGGACCAGCCGGCTCAAGCCGAAGTCGATCAACGAACCTCTGACGCCGTAGCGCTGCGCCCGCCAGGTGTTCTCGTCGATCAAAGAGCGGCTGTAGATCCGCCACCGCTGGTTGTGCGTCCGCCGCCGGTAGAGCATCGCCAGCAGGCTCATGTAGATCGAAGCCAGCGCAATGCCATCTTCGAGCGAGGTGCAGATGTCCGTACAACGCAGCTCGAGAGTCGGATATCGATCGCTCGGGCGGATGTCCCACCACAGCTTCGTGGCGTCCTCGATGACCCCGGCGTCGATCAGGGCCCCGACATGGCGCCGGTAGTCGGCCCAGCTGCCGAACTCGTCGGGCAAACCAGTTCGAGGCAGCGATCGGAAGACCGACGTGCGATAGCTCTTGAGGCCGGTGTTCTCCCCGCTCCAGAACGGCGATGACGTCGACAACGCCATCAAGTGAGGCAAGAAGTAGACAACCTGGTTCATCAGGTCGATACGAAGGTCCTCGACATCGATCATGACGTGAACGTGCATGCCACTGATCACGAGCCGGCGCACGATTCCTGCCATGTCGCGCGCCAGCATGTGGTAGCGCTCCTTGTCGGTGTGACGCTGCTGCACCCAGTCGGCAAATGGGTGCGTCGAGGCGGCGATCGGCGCTAGCCCATGTTTGCCGGTGACGTCGGCGACCGTGCGCCGCAGCATGGCGAGATCGTCGCGGGCCTCGTGCAGGGTGTTGCTGACCTTGGTCCCGACCTCGATTTGTGATCGCAGGAACTCCGGGCTCACCTGGCCGGCGAGCCGCTCCTCGCACTCCAACATCACCGCATCGGGCAGATCTCGGACCAGGTCCCGGCTCTCTCGATCGACGATGAGGTACTCCTCTTCGATCCCAACCGTGAATGTCGGTCTCTCTACGGCCACTGCCACTCCTCTTGCGCGCCGGCCCCCAACATAGTTGCGTGCCTCGCGGTGAGTCGGTACCCGTCCGGCGGGCGCGACGAGAATCGGGACGTCGCCGAGAGAAATGGTCGGGGCGGAGCGGCTCAAGGCCGAATATAGAGACCTGTGCTTTTCAACTCAGTCGCATTCGCGCTATTCCTCCCGACGGTAGTCGTCGCCTACTGGCTCGCCCCGCGGCGGTTCCGAACCGGGGTGCTCCTGCTCGCGTCGTACGTCTTCTATGGGTGGTGGGACGTGCGTTTCCTGTCGCTGATCATCATCTCGACGCTCACGGACTACACGGTCGGAAGGAGGCTGCACGCATCGGGCGCGGACTCGGTGCGCCGCCGCTGGCTCGCGGTGAGCCTGTTGGTCAACCTGGGCATGCTCGGGTTCTTCAAGTACTGGGGGTTCTTCGTCGAGTCGGCGAGCTCACTGCTGACGTCGGTCGGCGCCAACCCGAACCTGCCCCTGCTGCAGGTTGTGCTTCCTGTGGGGATCTCCTTCTACACCTTTCAGACACTGTCGTACACCTTCGACATCTATCGGCGTCGCTTGGAGCCCGAAACGAGCCTCCCCCGCTTCGCGCTGTTCGTGGCGTTCTTCCCGCAGCTCGTCGCCGGCCCGATCGAAAGAGCCCACAGGCTTCTTCCCCAGCTGAGGTCACTGGCCACCGACTTCCGCTCCGTCGCATGGGGTGAGGCGGCCGCGCTGCTGCTGCGCGGTCTCTTCCGCAAGGTCGTCATCGCCGACGGATTGGCCGGGTTCGTCAATGAGGTATTCGCCAATCCCGACCGATTCGGAAGTCTGGCCGTCGCCGTCGGAGTCCTCGCCTTCTCGATTGAGATCTACGGAGATTTCGCCGGGTACACCGACATGGCACGGGGCACTGCGAAGCTGTTCGGCGTCGATCTCATCGAGAACTTCCGCTTCCCGTACTCCGCCCGCAGTTTCACCGACTTCTGGCGGCGCTGGCACATATCGCTCTCCACCTGGCTACGCGACTACCTGTACATCCCCCTCGGCGGCAACCGCCATGGCAAAGCCCGCACCTACGCCAATCTCATGATCACGATGCTCCTGGGCGGGCTCTGGCATGGAGCCGGCTGGGGATTCATCGTCTGGGGCGGGCTCCACGGCCTCTACCTAGCGGGCGAGCGGCTGTGGCGCGACCGCCATGACAGCACCCCGGTGCGCCTGCCGGCCCCGCTCGTTTTCGTAATCGTCACCCTGACGTGGATCCCGTTCCGAGCCCCTTCCCTATCGCAGGCAGGGGACGTGCTCGCCGGCGTCTTCGGACCGCTCCAAGGCCAGCAGTTCGTGGCGGCACCGATCGTCGTCGGGGTGCTTGGCATCATGAGCCTCATCCTCGATCGGGCCGACTCCCGCGGTCTCGCTAATCCCGTTGCCGGACTTCCCCCATTTGTCAAGGGTCTGTCCTACGGGGCCGCCATCGTGGCGGCCTTCGTCTTCACCTCGCGTACCGCAGTTCCCTTCATCTATTTCCAGTTCTGATGCAGTTGCGCAAGTTCCTTCTCACACTGCTTGGTGCCGCCCTCGCCATTGCGAGCGCCGAATTCACCATCCGCCAAGCCGAACCGCACCTGCCGGCCTTGTCCGAGTGGCCGACGGTCGAAACCGAGGTGAAGAGCTCACAGTACGCCAACTTGGATCCGCGGCCCACCCTTCTGATCGTGGGCTCGAGCATGACCGAATCGGCCATCGACCCGCAACGGTTGGTGGCGATGGGAGCGGCACCGGCTGCGTACAACTCTGCGTTCCCGTTCTTCTCGCCGGCCGCAACCGACCTGTGGCTTCGTGATTTCCTCAAACCCTGGGACGACCTCGAACTCATCATCATCGGGCTGCCGGTGTGGCCACCACCCGACGACATCTCGAGTGATCCGCTCGTCAAGGGATTGCTGGAGGTGATCGGACCCAAAGTGATAACCAATCCCCTCGACGAGATCGCCCTCTGGAGGTTGCGGGGGATCCTGGTCGACCTCGACGAAGCCGCCCGTCGCGAGCGAACGGTGGCCCATGGGCTGTGGACCGAGCTCGGCCATCAGACCGTCTACTACGGAGGCGCCGGTCGCAGCGTTGCCGGTAACTATCCACCATACGGGACACCGAAGATGAGCGCCGTGCAGGAGCGGGCCTTGCGCCGCCTCATCGCGAGTGTGCAGCAAGCCGGCATCACTCCGGTGGTGCTGCTGGAGCCCGGGAGATACCCCGACCCGGTCGACGACCAGACGGTTGCCGCGTACACGGACTGGCTCCGTGCCCTCACCGATGAGCTCGAAGTCGAGTTCTGGGACAGTCACACGATCGACTGGGATGAATCGTTCTACGCCGACGAAACCCACTTCAACCGCGCCGGAACCATCGCCTTCAGCCAGTACATCGGCGAGCGGATCCTCGAGTTGAACGGCCGATGAACGACGGTTCACCGCGCAGGTAGCCGGACCTCAGGCCAGAACCAGGCCGGCTGCCAGGATGGCGTCGGTGAGAGCGGCGGCGTCGCCGGGACGAACCGAGATGGTGAGAACGCCGCCGCCCCCGTAGGGAGCGTGCCGCAGCTGGATGTCGCGAACGTCGGCGCCGGCGGCGGACAGCGCAGCCCCCACTTTGGCCAGCTCGCCCGGCCGGTCGGCGAGTGCGATCTGGACCGCCGTGGCCTGCGCCGTCAGGGAACGCCGCACCTCGCGGGCCGCGTCGAGATGCCCGGCCAAGCCACCGACGTCGCCGGCGGCGAGCAGGGTGGCCAGTTCGCCGAGCCGGGTCTGGAGCGCGGCGACGGCGGTGAGGACATCGTCCCGGTTGGCCGTCAGCACATCGAGCCACAACTTGCTGTCGGATCCGGCCACTCTGGTGAGGTCACGGAAGCTGCCGGCCGCGAGGCTCATGGCCGCCTCGTCGGCGGCGGCGATTCCGACGAGCGAAGCCGCCAGTATCTGGGGCAGATGGCTGATGGCGGCGACGGCCGCGTCATGCTCGGCGGCGGTCATCCGCACCGGACGGGCCCCCATCGCGGCCACAGTCGATTCGACGGCCACCATGTCGGGCTCCGACGCACCGTCCGTGGTGATCACCCAGGTGGCTCCGTTGAACAGTGATGACGTGGCGGCCGCCGGGCCGGATACCTCGCGGCCCGCCATCGGGTGGGTGCCGACAAAACGCGCCAGGTTGCTGGCGGCGGCGATTGCGCCTTTGGCCCCGGAGGTGTCGATCGTCAACCAGGGCACATCGGCGCCCGAGACGAACTCGACGGCCGCCGCGGGCGGACCGGCGAAGACGACGAGATCGTGCGGTCCGGCACAGGCCGCATCCTGGGTGGCGGCGCGCTCATCGATGCCGCCCCTGGCGAGGGTTTGCTCGGCCGTCTCCCGGTCCGGGTCCCAGCCGACGGCGTGCCAGCCGGCATCGCGCAACGCCAATCCGATCGACGTACCGATCAGCCCGGTACCGAGGATGGCGACTGACTTCACGGACGACTACAGCTCGAAGCCCATCACCGAGCACAGCGCCCGAACATCGTCCATCAGCGCGGCGAACTCTTCCGGCAAGATTGCCTGAGCTCCATCGACCAGCGCCTCCTCCGGCGCTGGGTGCACGTCGACCATGAATCCGTCCGCCCCGGCGGCGACGGCGATACGGGTCAGTGGCGCCACGAGATCGCGCCGGCCTCCCGAATGGCTCGGGTCGACGAGGATCGGCAGGTGCGAAAGCCCCTTGACGACGGGTACGGCCGAGATATCCAGTGTGTTGCGAGTGGCCGTCTCGAAGGTGCGAATGCCTCGCTCACAGAGGACGATGTCGTGGTTGCCCTCTTTGTAGATGTACTCGGCCGCGTTGAGCCACTCCTCGATGGTCGCCGTCAAGCCTCGCTTGAGCAGCACCGGCTTCGGCTGCCTACCCAACTCCGACAGGAGAGTGAAGTTCGCCATATTGCGAGTCCCGACCCGGATGATGTCCGCGTATCCGGAAACCAGCTCGACGTCGCGCGGATCGACCGCTTCGGCGACGAAAGGGAGCCCGAACTCATCGCGAGCTTCGGCGAGCAGCTCGAGGCCCTTTTCCTCCAGGCCCTGGAACGAATAGGGCGAGGTCCGCGGTTTGAAAGCGTCGCCGCGCAGGATCTTGGCGCCGGCCGCGGTGACCGCCTCAGCCGACGAGAACAGCTGTTCGCGTGATTCCACCGCACACGGCCCCGCGATCGGGGCGAAGCGGCCGCCCCCGATGAGAACACCACTGACGTCCACAACCGTGTCCTCCAATTGGAAGTCGCGGCTGACGAACTTGAAGGGCTTGAGGACGGGCACGGCCCGCTCCACACCTGGAAACGCCTCCCATGGGAGCTGCTGGATCACTTGCCGGTCGCCGAGGGCGCCGATCACCGTGCGAAACCGGCCTTCGGAAATGTGAGCTTCAGCGCCGATGTCATGCAACCGCTCAACCACGTGATTGACGGCGGCGGCGTCGGCGTCCTTTCGCATGACGATTATCAAGGCTTCGTCCCCTTTGGTGTTGGTGGTCACGAAGGCTCCTTGGGAGGCCACGGGTGCTCTGAGAGGATAGGCGCGACGCGTCGGAGCCCAGCCGGGACACCCCCGCGGTCGGCCGGGTGCTTGCAAAACCCCGCACATGTCTCCACATCAGCTAGCGCTTGCAAAAGTTAGCACAGTGCGATATATTGTTCACGTGAAGCAGCCCCTCTCCGATGTGGGATCCTTTATCCGCCAGCAACGCGAGCGCAGTGCCATGTCGCTACGCAAGCTCGCCGAGGCCGCCGGAATCTCGAACCCGTATCTCAGCCAGATCGAACGTGGGCTCCGCAAACCGTCGGCGGAGATCCTCAAGTCGATCGCACGTGCCCTGTCGATCCGCGCCGAAGCTCTCTTCGAGCACGCCGGATTGCTCGAAGGCATCGAACGGCCGGGGGTGATCGAGTCGATAGAGGCCGACGTATTGCTTCAGAAAAGCCAAAAACAAGCGTTGATGCAGATCTACACGAGCTTCATCAACGACAACACAACGGAGGAACGATGACACTCAAGTCACAGAAAGAGCTGGCCAAGAAGACCTTCTATGCCGGCATCGGCGCCCCTGTGGTCGCCGGACGCATGGCCAAGAACTACGCCGAGTGGCTCGCCGCCCAAAGCAGCAAGTACGGCAAGCGAGCCCAGGAGCGCTTCGAAGAGCTCTCCAAGGAGGGCGAGAAGGTGACCAAGCAGCTGCGAGATGCCGACGTGGTCGAAGAGCTGCAGAGCCGAGTCGACTTCGACAGGGTGCAAGACCGCGTCGAGAAGATGCGCGACCAGCTCGAAGGCGCCCTCGAGAGCTGGCGCGAGTCATTCACGCCGGCTCCCAAGGCGGCAGCAACCAAGACGGTCGCAGCCAAGCCGACGGCCAAGAAGGCCCCGGCCTCGAAGCCTGCAGCCAAGAAGCCGGCAACCAAGGCCGCGACCAAGCCCGCCGCTAAGAAGCCCGCGGCCAAGAAGGCCCCGGCTGCCAAGAAGGCGCCCGCCGCCAAGAAGGCCCCGGCAGCCAAGAAGTAGCCGGCCGGACCCAAGCACGATGCCCCCGGGATCTCACTCCCGGGGGCTTCTTGCATGAGTTAGGCAACGTATGACCGTCGGGCGATGAGACGCCCGCAGGGGGGAAGGTCCCTCGGGGGCCCGCCGGGGGCCACAGAGGCAGGGGCGTTGCGTTACGCGGTTCCGGGAGCTCGCGCCCCCATCGGTGCCTGGAGGCGCCACTTCCCCTCCGCTCCGGGGGAAGACGCGAGATGCGCCCGGCGGACCGCCGCTTTGTCAGACGGGCTCGCTGCTAGTGAACGACAATGGGGTCGAGGTCTTTGGCGTTGTCGACCCAGCGCTGGACCATGGCCTCGGTCGGCAGACGCCGGACCAGATCCTTCTTCCGGTTGATCTCGATCATCGCAGTGAGAAGATTGGCGGCATTGCGACGCCGCAGCTCCTTGACGGTGTCCACCCCGGAGGCCTCGAGCAGGTCGGAATACTCCTCACCGACTCCTTTGATGCGCATCAGGTCGGCGCGGTTGACCCATTCGAGGATCTGGCGCTCCGAGATACCGGTCGCGTCGGCGAGTTCTCGACGTCCCCGCCTGGTTGCACCGAGCCTGAGCAAGGCTTCTGTAGTGCGCACCCGTGCCTTGCGTAGTTTCGTCGCGTACTTGTGGCCGATCCCCTCAATCGCATCGATCGACGCCATGTGTCGTCCTCTCCAGTCAGCAGAAGTTGCTGTTACCTATCAGCGGGCAAGGTAACGCCAGCCGGACGCGACACTACTCAACAGACCGCCCTCGGCGCCAAGCGACTACCCGGCGAGTTCGAGAAGATCATCCCCAGTGGCGATGGGGCGCGGCGGGGCCCAGTCGACGCGGACCTCGGTGACCCACTGGGGATGGGCCAGCAGGATCTGCTGGAGGTCGAGATCGCCCTCCGTGCTCAGAAAGCGTGGCCAGATGTCCCGATCCAGCAGAACCGGACCGCCCCGCACGTATCGATACTTGGGCACAGTGACGGGTTTCCCAGCGCCGGCATGCGCATCGAGCAATTCCTCGAGGACGGCCCCCTCGACCGCCGGGGTCTCCAGATTGACGACAAAGGCGGCTCCGACTTCCGTCGCGTGCGTCAGCCAGTCGAGGCCGACCCGCAGCGGCGCCGCCGTACCCTCCCGCCACTCGGGATCGACTATCACCGTGATGTCGGCGATGGCATCGACGAGGCCGGCGTGGGCCTCCTCGCGCACGACCACAACGACCGCGTCGAGCCCGGCTAGGCGGCGGACGACTCCGACGAGCAGCGACTCGCCACGCCACGGCTCTTCGGCCAGCGTTGCAGCCGGCCCGGGCGATTCGGTGGTCGCGATGACCACGGCTGCCGCCCTGACCGTTGCTTCGGCATCAAGATCCACGGCGTCACGGTACTCGGCGCGTGCCGCCCACCAGCCGTCTCCTATGACGAGGAGTCAGCGGCAATCTCCGCGGCGATCCTGGTGGCATCCGCGGCCACATGGCCGACCCCAACTCCCCGATAGCCCCAGCCCGTGAGGTGGAGTCCCGGAGGGCACAGACTCTCCAACTCCGCCAACCACGCGCTATGGCCCGGCTCGTACTGAGGGATCCCGATCCGGTGCCGGATCAGATGGACGAACGAGGGGTCGGGCGCTATCCCGAGGATCTTGGCGACTTCGGCTTGGACCCGATCGATGATGCGCTCATCGTCCCAATCCATCACTTCCGGGTGGTTGGCGCCTCCGGCGATCACCTTGGCCAGGGAGTGCCCGGCCGGCGCCCGATGAGGCGCGTACGATGACTCGAAGAGGACGCCGAGCGAGATCGTGCCGGCATCCGGTCCGGTGAGTGCCCCGAATCCGGGCGGCAGCGGGAGGCGGTTCGATTCCGCACCGAGGCCGACGACGACGGCCGGGGCGGACACGGCACGATTGAGGGTCGTTCGGACCCCTTCACGTCCCAGCCGCGGTCGCTGCGCCGCACAGACTCGATCGTGACGCCAGGGCGGTACCGATCGCCGAGCCGCCGGGCGGCTCGCTCGGCAAGAGCACTGAAACCGCCTACCGGTACGTGGCTCTTGGCCCGCGGCGTCCCCCGCTCCCGACGCCTTGCGCGACGAATCCCCCCGCGCACGAGCGAGCCGGCCTCGTCCTCCAGGGCGGAGAACACCGGGAAGGCAGACCGGGCCGACAGCCGAGCGGGATCTCCCGCAAAGACTCCCGAAGCGGCCAGCCAAGCCAGCGTGCCGCCCATCCCCTTGCCGAACCTGCGGCGAAAGAACGCGTCGACCGACTCGTCGGACGAGGCGGCTCTGGTACGAATGAACGGCTCGGCCAGGGCGCGGAACTTGGCCGGCCAGGTAACCACAGGAGACAACACCACCTTCGGTGAGGGACCGAGGACGTTGAGCCGTCCGCGGGCATAGACGTAGCGGAGGGCTGCGTCCACAGCCGGGACGACCTCGGCTCCGAGGTTGGCGAGCACCGGGGACAGCTCCGGCTTGGGGAGCAGCAGCGCCCCGGCCGCCGGTTCGAGCTGATAGCCGTCGCGCGCAACGGTCCGGGCAACCCCACCCGGAAGATCATCGCGGTCGAGGACTACCACATCGTCGACACCGGCCGCCTGGAGTTCGGAGGCGGTCAACAGCCCCCCCAGCCCGCCGCCGACTACCGCAACTCGCACTTTCATTGCGCCCTCACACAGTCTTGGAGAACATCGGCCCGTCACCGGTCTGACGACGGGTGTGGGCATCGAACACCGAAGCCACCCTCCGGACGAACAGGGCGCCGAGCTCGGTGGTCCGCACCCGCAGGCCGGCGACGAGGGCCATCCCCTCGTCGATGAGGCCGCCCGGACCCGCCAGTTCCGCCAGCTCGGCAGCGAAATACGTAGTGCCGTCGAGGCCGAACCGGTGACCGGCGGCCTCCAGGTCGACGAGGCCGTTGCACATGAGCTCTGTGATCACAAAACGCCGTATCTCGTCGTCGGCGCTCAGTCGGTAGCCGCGCTCGATGGGCAGCTCGCCGCGTTCTACCGATTGGTAGTACGAAGCCAGCCGCCGATGGTTCTGGGCGTAGGCCCCGTCGATGTCGGAGATTCCGGAGGTGCCGACCGCGACCATCTCGGTATCGCGCTTGGTCGTGTATCCCATGAAATTGCGGTTGAGAGTCCCCGCGGCTGCCGCCACTGCCAACTCATCGTCGGGGAGGGCGAAATGGTCCATCCCGATCTGGACGTAACCGGCATCGGTGAGCGCGGAAACGACCAGCGCCAGCAGGGCGAACTTGGCATCCGTATTGGGAAGCAGATCTTCATCGAGCCGCTTCTGATGCGGGCGCATCCACGGGACGAACGCGAACGAGTAGACCGCGAGCCGGTCGGGCCGCAGCTCGATGACCGTCTCCAGCGTCTCGGTGAGGGTGCTCTCGTCTTGGCCCGGCAGGCCGTAGATGAGATCGAAGTTGATCGAGGAGAAGCCGAGGCGGCGGGCATCCCAGTAGAGGCTCTCGGTCTCCTCCTTCGTCTGGTTGCGCCCGATGAGCCGCTGCACCTCGGCGTTGAGGTCCTGAACCCCCAGCGAGATCCGGTTGAATCCCAGCGGTGCCAGCGCCTCGAGATGCTGTGTCGTCGTCACCCGCGGATCCACTTCGATGGCCAGCTCGGCTTGCGGCGCCATTTCGAAACGGCGAGTCAGCGCGGTGTGCAGTTCGACCATGACCTGCGGGGAGTAGTGGGTCGGCGTACCGCCCCCCCAGTGGTATTGCACCACCCGGCGCCGCTCGCCGAGGTGGCCGGCCAGGAGATCGGCCTCCGCCACCACCTTGCTCAGGTAGGCATCGGAGATCTCGGGGCGCTTGGTAATCACTACGTGGCAAGCACAGAACGAGCACCGGGCTTCACAGAAGGGAAGGTGCACATACAGCGACAGCGGCTGCTCCGGCCGGGTCGCCGCCGCCGTGAGCCGGGCGGCATACTCGGCGGAGCCGACCGCCTCGCTGAACTCCACCGCGGTGGGGTAGGACGTGTAGCGGGGCCCCGGCCGGTCGTGACGGGCCAGGAGCTCTGAATCGACCTTGATCATGCGCGCACCGCCTCTACAAAAGTGGCCACGTTCTCGGGCGGCGTGTGCCGGTCGATCCCATGGCCGAGATTGACAATGTGACCGTCGCGACCCGCGGAACCGGCGAAGAGGGCGACCACCGCCTTGCGGATCGTGTCCGGGTCGGCCAGCAGGATTGCCGGATCGACGTTGCCCTGAATGGCCACATCGCCGAGCCGGGCCCAGGCCTCGGCGAGCGGCAGTCGCCAGTCCACACCGTATCCCTCGGCGCCGACGGCGGGCTGGATGTCGAGCGTGTGCCCACATCCCGGAGCGAAGTAGATCCGGGGAGCTTCGAGCCCGGCGAGCGCCCTGGCGGCCGGGGGCATCGCCATGTCGCGGAATGACTCCCGATCGAGCACCCCGGCCCAGCTGTCGAAGAGCTGAACGACATCGGCGCCGGCATCTATCTGCATCGCCAGATATGTGTTCATGGCCGCGGCGAGCGTGGAGAGAGCGGCGCGGGCCGCTGCCGGATCGGCACGCAGCTCACCACGAAGCCGCATGTAGTCCTTGGAGCCACCGCCTTCGACAAGGTAGGCGAGCAGTGTCAGCGGCGCTCCGGCGAATCCAATGACCGCGGTCTCGTCCGGCACGTCCGATCGCACTCGCCGAATCGTCTCGGCGATGAAGCCGACACGCCCGACGTCGAGAGGCCCGAGCGCCGCCACCTCGGCGAGTGTGTGAGGCCGCAGCCGGGGACCCGGATCAAACGTCATCTCAACCCCCATGGCTTCGAGCGGGGTCATGATGTCGGCGAAGATCACCGCCCCATCCATATCGAAGCGGCGAATCGGCTGCAGGGTGATCTCGGCGGCCACGGCGGGCGTAGCCACCGCATCTTGGAACGAGTGCCGGGCGCGCAATTCCCGGTACTCGGGCAGGTAACGGCCCGCCTGGCGCATGATCCACACCGGGCGCCGAACCACCGGGCGCCGCCGCAGCGCCTCGACGAGGGGCCGGGCCATCAGGCGGCTCCGATCGCGGCTGCCAGCGTCTCGGCCGCCTCGTCGATCACCGGGCCGTGGTCCTCCATCAGGAACATCGCCTCGAAGGGCGAGGGCGGCAGGATGATCCCGCCATCGAAGGCCGCGTGGTAGTAGCGGGTGAACCGGTCCCGATCGAGTTTGGCGGCGTCGTCCCAGGATCGCACGGCTTCGGGCCCGAGGAATACAGTGAGCATGGATCCAACTCGCTGGACACACCCGCCACCACCGGCCGCCTCGAGCGCCGCGGTCAGGCGGGTCTCGAGCCGCTCCCCCATGTCCTCGAGCGTGGCATAGAGCTCGCGGTGCTCGGTGAGATACCGCAGGCAGGCGATGCCGGCGGCAACCGCGATGGGATTGCCCGCCAACGTGCCGGCTTGATACACCGGGCCGTCGGGGGCCACCATTCGCATCAGATCCTCCCGGCCCCCGTAGGCCGCGGCCGGCGCCCCACCGGCCACGATCTTGCCGAGGGTGGTCAGATCAGGAGTGACGCCATATCGTTCCTGGGCCCCCCCGAGGGCCACCCGGAATCCGGTCATCACTTCATCGAAGATGAGCAGCGCTCCGTTCCGATCGCACAAGTCGCGCAGGCCGGCGAGAAAACCCGGGGCGGGCGGAACGACTCCCATGTTGCCGGCCACCGGCTCCACGATCACACCGGCGACGTCTCCGGCGGCGAAGGCTCTCTCGACGGTTGCGAGGTCGTTGAAGGTGGCGACTCTCGTGTCGGCGACGGTGGCGGGCGGCACGCCGGGGCTGTCGGGCTCGGCTTCGGTTCCCGAGTTCACCATACGAACGACGTCGACCGACGGGACGAGTGACACAATGAGCTCGGCGAGCTCGACCTCGCCGCTCGTTGGGACACCGAAGGAGGTTCCCTTACGTGCCGCTGCCACCAGCTCATCGATGATTTCGGGACGGGCGTGGCCCAGGATGAGCGCTCCCCACGATGAGATGAAGTCGATGAGCTTGTCCCCATCGACCGTTTCCATATGGGCTCCGGCCGCATTCACCACGAAGGGAGGGGTGCGCCCCACGGACTTGAATGCGCGCACCGGAGAGTTGACGCCTCCCGGCATCACGGCGGCTGCCCGCTGGTACCAGCTTGCCGACGTTGGGGGCTCGTTCATCGCGACTCCTTGTCGGCGGCGGCTAAGTTCTGTGCCGCTCTGGTGGCGTAGTAGGTGAGAATGATCCCGGCCCCGGCGCGGGCGATGGCGGTCAACGACTCCATCATCACCCGTTCTCCGTCTATCCAGTCGTTGGCGGCGGCCGCTTCGATCATGGCGAACTCGCCCGACACCTGGTAGGCGGCGACCGGCACGTCGACCGCCGCCCGGACGGCCCCGATGACATCCAGGTAGGGACCGGCGGGTTTGACCATCACCATGTCGGCACCCTCGGCGAGGTCCTGCTCGACTTCGACGAGTGCTTCACGAACGTTGTTGGGGTCCATCTGGTGCGTGTTGCGATCGCCGAAGGCGGGAGCTGAGTCGGCGGCGTCGCGGAAGGGTCCGTAGTAGCCGCTGGCGTACTTGGCCGAATACGAGCAGACGGCGAGGTCCG
>CAMYJM010000049.1 GCA_947258635.1 uncultured Acidimicrobiaceae bacterium | reverse complement strand
ATGGGATGAATTCGCCCGCGATATCGATGCGGGTGGGATTATCGACGGCGTCGTCACCAAGACCGTGCCCTTCGGAGCGTTCGTCTCTGTGGGCGAGGGCGTCGAAGGACTAGTCCATGTCTCGGAAATCGCCATGCACCACGTCGAAAGCCCCGAATTGGAACTTTCGATCGGTCAGCAAGTCCGGGTAAAGGTCACCGAGATCGATGCCGACAGACGTCGAGTGAGCCTGTCTATCAAGCAGGCGCTTCCCGAGTGGGAGGAACGCTCGACATGGAGCGACAAGCCAGCCAAAGAGAGTCGTCCGAAGCGACGGGAGTTCACGCGTGAAGAAGACGCTGCTCCAGAACCGGCGTTCAATGCCGATTCATCTTTGGAAGCCATTCTCCAGGAGCTCAAGGAACGCGGTATCGGTCGCGGTTGATCGGGTCTCATTCCTTGACAATCCAGGGTCGGCTGCCAGGCTAAGCCATCGCCTTGGGGCCGCTGCGGCCCGCATGTCGTGTGGTGCGCGTGTAACTGTTACCGGAAGGGCCAACTAGAAAAATGGGCAAGCGATCGATCGTACTTTTTGTCGCCTTGGGACTCGCTGCAGTGTCGGCATTCGCCGTGTGGCAGTACCTTGCAGGCGTCGACGACAGGGCTCGGAAAGACATCGAGGAAGTCAACGTCTATCGAGCCACCGAGTTGATCGAGACGAGCACGGATGGCGAGACGGCGCGCCCTTTGATCTCGCAATCCCGGGCGCTGCGCGAGGCAGTCGTTTTCGACGAATCACAGATTCTGTGTACCGGGCCCGTCGTCCAAGACAGCGACACCGACCTGACGGTCTGTGACGAGAACCCCCGCGACCTCGACGCGCTTCTCGACGGAAGAGTGGCCGCCGGACCGATTTCGGCCGGTCAGCTGATCACGGCCGACATGTTCGTCTTTCCCGCGGAACTCAACTCAGTGAGCCTCTCGGAAGCGATCCCACCCAACAAGGTCGCCATCTCGATTCGCCCCGACGACGAAGCGGTCAGCGGCGGATTCGTCCGGCCGGGTGATCGGGTGAACATCCTGGCGTCGGCCGATGTGCAGCTCAATCAGTTCCTGGACGTCATCAAGAACCCGGAGCTGCGCGAGTTGATTCTCGGTCCCGGCGATGCAGCGACACCGACCACCACCTTGGTGCCCGGCGGCGATGCTGAAGCCGTCGACCCGTTGGCCGCGCTGGCAGAGACGTTCCCGACTTCCATCCAGTTCACCCAGACGGTTCTCCAGGACATCGAGGTCCTGGCCGTCGGCCCTGACAACACCCTCCAACCGCTGGGAAGCGGCTTGACTCCGCAGACCGGTTCTATCATCGTGCTCAACGTAACGCCGGAACAGGCGGAGAAGATCGAGTTCGCCCGCAACTACACAACCGTGGCATTGTCTCTCTTGCCCAAGGACAGCCCGTACACTCTGTTCGAGGCACGCGGTGTAGTCGTGGACGACTTGTTCAGCCTGCTGGATCGGATCCAAGAACAGGTCGAACAGTTTGGAGAGGCGCTAGGTGGCTGACGGAACGTATTCGATACTCCTAGTCGATACCGATGATCACTTCGTTGAAGACGCCAAAGCGCTTCTCGAAGGCAACAAGGTCTACTCGGCGCGGAACGCAACCGATGCCCAGCGGCGGCTGGTAGAGGAAGGGATCGACGTCGCCATCGTCGGCCCGGCGTTCGCCCACGAAGCCGGCGTCGCCGAGATGGCTCTGATGTTCGACGTCCGGCCGAGTCTTCCGGTCGTCCTGGTGACCGACGCGCTGAACACCGATGTGCTCAAAGCCGCGTTGCGCAGCGGGTTCAAGGACGTCATCGAGGCACCGTTGACGTTGCGCAAGGTCGAGGAGGCCTTCGGCTTGCTCGACCAGCTGGCTCGCCGCGAGGACCCGACCACCAAGCGTCGGAACAAGATCGGCAAGGTGGTCACGATCATGTCGCCCAAAGGCGGTGCCGGGAAGACGATGACATGTGTCAACGTCGCCCTGAGCCTCGCCCAATGGGGTGACCCGGCCCGGGTGGTCGTCCTCGACGCCGACCTGCAATTCGGCGATGTGTGCATTTCGCTTCAGGTCGATCCGAAGCACACGATCGTGGATGCCGCCAGAGATGTCGACAAGCTCGACGAGCCGTTGCTCGAGAGTCTGTTGGCCAGGCACACGTCGGGTATGCGGGTGCTGTCGGCTCCGCTCGAACCGAGCCTCGCCGATGAAGTCTCGACCCAGGTGGTCGTCAAGACCATTGGCATGTTGAAACGGATGTTCGAGTACATCGTGATCGACACGGCTCCGTTCCTCGACGAGCCGGTGCTGTCGATCCTGGAGCGCAGCGATGTCGTGCTTCTCGTCGTCGACATGGATCTGCCGAGCGTCAAGAACGCCAAGCTGGCCCTCGATACGCTGCGCCTGATCAAGTTTCCGTTCGAGAAGATCCAGCTCGTGTTGAATCGGGTCAACTCGAAAGCGCGCCTCGACATCGATGAGCTCGAGAGGAGCCTCGGGCTGGATGTCCAGGCCGCGGTTTCCTCCGACAAACTCGTCCCGCGAGCCGTCAACGAAGGTGAGCCGGTGGTGTCGTTGTATCCACGGTCTCGAGTGGCACGCGACTTGCGCAGCGTTGCCCGGCTCGTCGTCGATGGAGAAGTCGAAGAACCAACTACTGAAGAGGACGACCGCGGGCGCCGATGGTTTCGGTAGGCGTCACGCCTATCAGTTAGTCGCTCCTGGTAGATAGATAGGGGAAGACCCAAAATGAGCCTCGCCGATCGAGTCAAAGCTGCGAAGGCAACCGACGTAACCGTCGACGGCCATCGCGAGGATATGCGTCAGGACCTGCGACGCAAGCTTCATTACAAGGTCGTTGAAGGACTGGGTCCGACGCTGTACGACCGGCAGATGACCGACGCCGAGCTGAAGCTCCGCGTGATGGAGATGCTCGAGTGGGCGCTCGATCAAGAAGAGTCGGTGCCGCTCTCGCGGGCAGACCGCCTGCAAATGCTGCAAGAGATCGCAGACGACGTTCTCGGTTACGGTCCGATTGATCCCTACCTCTCGGACGCAGACGTCACTGAAGTCATGGTCAACGGTCCCCACAACGTCTGGATTGAGCAGTCCGGCCGTCTGACTCACACCGAAACGCGGTTCGTCGACGCCACCCACCTCGAGCGTATCATCGAGAAGATCGTCGGCCAGGTCGGTCGCCGCATCGACGAGTCGACCCCGATGGTCGACGCCCGTTTGCCGGACGGTTCCCGTGTCAACGCGGTGATCCACCCCCTAGCAATCGGTGGGCCCTTTCTGACAATTCGTAAGTTCGCCGTCGACCCGTTCACGGCGGACGACCTGGTGAACATGGGCTCACTGACCCAGCAGGTTGCCGGCCTCTTGCGCCGCTGTGTCCAGGGTCGTCTCAACATCATCGTCTCGGGCTCGACCGGCTCGGGGAAGACGACGCTGCTCAACGTGCTGTCGAGCTTCATTCCCGACAAGGAACGCATCCTCACCATCGAAGACGCCGCCGAGCTGCGGCTCAACCAGGAGCACGTGCTGAGTCTGGAGGCCCGCCCGGCGAACCTCGAAGGCAAGGGCCAGGTCACGATCCGCGACCTCGTTCGTAACTCGCTGCGTATGCGACCCGATCGCATCGTCGTCGGTGAGGTCCGCGACGGGGCCGCCCTCGACATGCTTCAGGCGATGAACACGGGCCATGACGGCTCGCTGACGACGATCCACTCCAACTCGCCGCGGGACACATTGGCTCGAATCGAGACGATGGTGTTGATGGCGGGCATGGATCTCCCGATTCGAGCCATCCGTGAACAGGTGTCTTCGGCGATCGACCTGATCGTCCACCTCCACCGTCTGCGCGACGGATCGCGCCGGGTGACTCACGTCACCGAGGTGATCGGCATGGAGGGTGACGTGATCACCACCCAGGACATAATGCTCTTCGACTACGGCATGGGAATCGACGAGAACGGCAAGTACATGGGTCGACTCAAAGCGACGGGAATTCGGCCCTCCTTCTCCGAGCATCTGGAGAACTACGGGATCCAACTCCCGGCCGAGCTCTTCGCGCCAGAGCCGTTTGCGGGTCGCTGATGTGGCGGCGACTGGTTATCGGCCTCGGCGGCGCTGTCGGCCTGCTCCTCGGCGGGGCTTCTCCGGCGCTGGCGCAGTCGTTTGGCGGTGACGCCAAGGTACTCCCCTTCATCGGCGCCGTCGCCGGCGGGATAGCGCTCGGCCTGCTGTTCGCCATCCTGGTCGGCCCGAGCCGGAGCGTCGAGCGCGACCTATCCGGGCGCCTTGGTGTCTACGCCGACGTCTCCACAGCCGATCGCGGCTTCTTCGGCAAGATGCCGATCCTGCGCGCCTTTTCCCGCCGCGCCGAGACCATGGCGCATGACCGCGGCGTGTTCAGCATGATCGAGACCGCCCTGGAGCAGGCCAACGTCCCGGTGCGACCGGGAGAGGCCATCACGATCGCGATCGGTGTTGCCGTCGCTCTCGGGCTGGTTGTGTTCCTGTTCACCGGAGGGGCCATTGTTGCGCTGGTTGTTGCAGTGATCGCGCTGGCGATCGCCGGCGCCCTAGTGCAGACGGTGGCGTCTCGAGAGAGAAGCCGGTTCGAGGACCAGCTGCCCGATACTCTCAACCTCATTTCGACGTCGCTGCGCGCCGGATACTCCCTTCTGCAGGCCGTAGAGGCCGTTGGCTCGGAGGCTTCGGACCCGACGGGACGCGAGTTCCAGAGGGCAATAACCGAGACTCGGCTCGGTCGATCCCCCGTCGACTCCCTGAAGATGGTTGCAGACCGAATGGAATCCAAGGACTTCGACTGGGCGGTGCTCGCGATAAACATCCAACGTGAAGTCGGAGGCAACCTGGCCGAGGTCCTGCAGACGGCAGCGGAGACCATGGTCGAGCGCAATCGGCTGCGCCGTGAGATGAGAGCGCTGACGGCTGAAGGCCGGATATCGGCGATTGTTCTCGGCGGCCTGCCCATCTTCCTGTTCATCTTTCTCTATCTGACAAATCAGCAGTACCTCGAGCCGCTCCTGACGACCTTCCCGGGAATAATGTCGCTTGTCGGCGCCGGGGTGGGTCTGGTACTCGGGGTCATGTGGCTCCGCAAGATCGTGGCGGTGGATATCTAATGGAAACCTTGCTGTTCCCGGCAGTCGCGGTTGGAGTCTCGATGCTCGCCCTCGGTATCTACGTCGGCCTCGGCGTGGTCAGATCCGGGGAGCGATCCGGAAGCCGGCTGGCGTCTCTGCAAAGCCGCGAAGAGCTGCTCGCCGCCAATTTCAATGAGCGGGCAGTGGCTCCGCTCGCCGGCAAGATCGGCCGCTTCCTGCTGCGGTTCACTCCGCTGGGGTGGGCCCAACGCGCCGAGAAGCGTTTGGCGGTCGCCGGCTGGTTTCCCCGAATCGACGGCAACTCGTGGGCCGCCATTCGCGTCGTTGCCGCGGCGGGCGCTCTGATCTTCTGGGTAGTGATACAGGGTGTGCTCCCCGCCGGCCAGAAGGTCATGGTCCTCGGCCTGGTGGTCGTGGCGGGAGTGTTGGGTCCGGAAGCGATTCTGTCTCGCAAGCTCAACGAGCGGAAGGAACGGATCGCCAAAGACCTTCCCGATGTAATCGACCTGCTCGTGATCTCGGTCGAGGCCGGCCTCGGCTTCGAGGCGGCGCTCGGTCGAGTCGTGCAGAACGTGCCGGGCGAATTGAGCAACGAGTTCGCCCGTATGCTCCAGGAGACGCGGGTTGGCGTCAGCCGCAACCAGGCGATGAAGTCCCTGGCTGACCGCACCGATGTCGATGAGCTCAACTCGTTCATCTTGTCGATCAACCAGGCGGATCAGTTCGGTGTCTCGGTGGCCCGGATGCTCCGGGTGCAGGCGGACGAGATCCGGGTCCGCCGCCGGCAGCGTATTCAGGAGAAGGCATTTGCGGCACCGGTGAAAATGACCTTCCCGCTGGTGCTGTGTATCTTCCCGGCGATCTTCGTGGTGTTGCTGGCACCGGCAGCGATGCAGATCGTCGACAGCCTCAGCAGCCTCTGACCGCGCGATAGGCAGGAGACCCTTCGTGGGCCGAGTTGGTAGCTTCCGACTCACAGTACGCCACGTTTTCCTCGTCGTCCCCCTGGCCGGCCTCGCCTGGGCGGTGACGGGGCCCTTTGGCGACAACTCCTTTCTGTGGCACGTCCGGGCCGGGACGGTGCAGCTCGATCGGGGTCGGGTCCTGACGACGGATCCCTTCTCGCTCGAGTTCGTCGGGGCGGCGTGGCGGGCCCAATCGTGGCTCGCCGACATCACCTTCGGGGCACTCGAGCGGGCGACGGGCGGCATCGGTTGGGTGTCGCTCTACATGTTCGTCGTAGCGGCCGCGACAATCGTGCTCACGCTGGCGCTGACCCACCGGCGCACAATGCATCTCGGGGCAACCGCGGTGGCGGGGATACTGCTGACGTGGCAGGCATTGCCTTTCGCCAACGCCCGTCCCGTCGTCTTCAGTTATCTGCTACTCGCCGCCGTGACCGCCGGGCTCAGCAGCGAACGAACCGACTGGGTTATACCCCCTCTGATCTGGCTCTGGGCGATGGTGCACGGCTCCTTCGTCATGGGCATCGGACTGGTTGTATTGGAGGCCATACGGCGCCGCTCCTGGCGCCACCTCGAACTCGCGGCCATCGGCGCAGTACTCGCCAACCTGACGGCCCACGGATTCGGGATCTGGCAGATCCTGCTGCGATTCCTCGAAAGCCGGGCCGCCCTGGAGCTGATCACCGAGTGGATGCCGCCCGACTACACCCATCCCTTCATGGCACCTTATGCGATCCTGATCATGGCCGCGATCTACGCCGCGGCTCGCGGCAAGGTCGCCAAGAACGATCTGGTCGTCATCATCCCGTTCCTCTTCTTCGGGATGCTCGCCGTGCGCAACCTCTATCCGGCAATGATCGTGGCTCTGCCGTATGTAGCGCCGGGGATCGTACCGGCGGGCGGGGAGCAGCGCCGCACCGATTCCCCGCTCGTGGCAGGTGTTGCGACCGCGCTGGTGCTGGTGGGGGCGCTGATCGGTCTGCTTCGGCCCGTCCGGCTCAGCGAAACCGACTTCCCGCCGCAAGCGGCCCTCGCGCTGATCGACGCCGGGCCCCTCTTCCACGGCAGCGGGCCGGGTGGCTATTTCATCTACGCCCAATGGCCCCGGCGGTCGGTCGTCATCGATGATCGAGCCGAGCTGTATGGGGCCGATCACTTCGCCGACTACGTCGACCTGACCCGCGGCGAAGGATGGCGGGACGAGTTCGCCGAACTCGGCATCACTCAAGCGTTGCTCGAGCCGGACTGGCCGCTCACGGTGGTCCTGGCGGACGCCGGCTGGAGCGAGCTCTACCGCGACGACAGCTTCGTGGTGCTCCGAGCACCCTGATGCCGGGTGGTGCGCCGCGTCATCCGCGGATCCTGGGGCCGCATGCCTTTGTTGCCCCGGGTGGGCTAGCGTCGACGGCATGGACGTAAACGATTTGGGCGGTCGGTTGCGAGATCCCGGCGGCCTCCTCGAGATCGGCCGGCGCGGGACACCGCGCCGCGCTGCTGAATCTGCGCGGTGCCACCGGCCGGCGCGAGGCGGGCTCAGGGTGGGCCGCAAGTGATTCCAGGGCGCGGCACCGAGGAGGGGCCTGCGTTCGACGTGAACCGACTCGCCAGGCCCAGCATTCTGAAGAGGGCTGAATACGTCCCCGGCAAACCCATCGAGGAGGTGGCGCCCGAATCCGGAATCTCGAGTGTCATCGAGCTGGCATCCAACGAGAACCCCCTGGGTGCATCGCCTATGGCAATCGAGGCCATGGTCAACGAGGTCCGGACCCGGTCGAGCGCCTACCCCGATAGCCTGTGCCAGGCGCTGACTATGAAGCTGGCTGCGAAACTGGGCCCCAGTCCGGAATCGTTCTTCATAGAGAACGGAGCCGACGGAGTCATCACCATTATCGGATTGACCTTCCTCGATCCCGGCGATCAGATCATCTTGTCCGATGTCTCGTTCCCTGCCTATGGGAACATCGCCTCGAAGATGGGCGCCACCGTCGTCCGGGTTCCTCTGAGAGATGGCTTCCGGATCGACATCAACGGCTTCATCGACTCCGTCACGCAACCCGACCGGGACCATCGTAGAAACTGCCGAGTTCGCCAGGCTGGTGGAATCCATACCCGAAGACGTGCTCATCGTGTTGGACGAGGCCTACGCGGATTATGTCGATGATCCGGAGTATCCGGCATCGCTGGGCTATTTGGACCGCCACCGGAACCTGATCATCGTCCGCACCTTCTCCAAGATCTACGGTCTCGCCGGGCTCCGCATCGGGTACGCCATAGCCGACGAAGATGTGGTCAAGATGATGCGTAAGGCCCGTGAGCCGTACTCCGTCAATCGGGTGGGTCAGGCCGGGGCGATCGCCGCCCTGGATGATTCAGCATTTGCCGAGAGAACGCGGCGTGCCGCGCGGGAAGGTCTCCGGTATTACTACGACTCCTTCGATCAAATGGGCCTGGAGTACTCCAAGAGCCAGGCCAATTTCATCCTGGTCGACGTCGCCATGGATGCGAATGTCGTGAGCGATAGCCTTCTCGGAAGAGGAATCCACGTTCGCCCTCTGGCCCACGACGAGCTGACCACCTACCTGAGGATCACGATCGGCCTCGAGGAGCAAAACCAGGCAGTGGTGGCTGCCCTGAGGGAGGTTCTGCTCGAGAGCGAGGAGGCCCACTGATGGTCGAAATCGACGGGCTCAAGGGGTTTTCCTACCCGCTGACGCCGCAGGGCCGTTCCTCGCTGGTTGGGGACATGCCATGGCACTACGCGACCGAGTACCTGAATATCGCGTACCGGGCCGACCCGGATGCTATCGCCCGCTATCTGCCGGACCCTCTGCAACCCGGACCGGAACCGGACATGGCCTACGTGGCCTTCAGCAGATGGTGGTCGCTTTGGGAGAACCAGAGAGACATGGCATACCTCAATCCGGAGAGAACTCAGTATCGCGAAGCGGCGATCTGGGTCGGTTGCTCATACCAGGGCGAGCCGGGGCAGATCTGTTTGCAGATCTGGGTAGACAACGATTTCACGATGGCCCGAGGTTGGTTCATGGGCTTCGCGAAGAAGCTGGGCCGGATCAGCATCACGGACTACCACTCACTGAACCCGGCCATGCCGCAGAAAGGGCCGGGCGTGAGATTGAAAGGGATCGTCTCGTCCCACCAGGAACGTCTGATGGAGGGAACCATCCGGCTGGACGAGAAGACCTCCCAAACCGAGCTCCCCAGGCCAATGGGTCTGCCGCTGTTTCACATCCGACACTTCCCCAGCATCGTGAAGGATGCGGCGCCCTCGGTCCTCGAGCTGGTACGGCTCGGCGCCGAGAACGTTCGAATCAGCGACGACATCTGGACTGGAGAGGGGAGCCTCGAGTTCTACCCGTCGGAGCTCGAGGAGCACATGCCCCTGCAACCGGAGGAGGTAGTCGGCGCCTACCACTTCTCCTCGGGCTACACATTCCCCGGGGGGGAGCTCCTGCACAGCTGGGTGTGACCCCCAACGAAAAAAGGCGCCCTCTGGGCGCCCTTTTTCTCTGGTCTTTCGGTAGCCCTAGAGCTGGCCTCCGACACTGTTGAACTCGTCCGACACGGCGTTTCCGAGGAAACGGATGGCGACGAGAGCCACGACTGCGATCAAAGCGACCAGCAGTGCGTACTCAACAAGGCTGGCGCCTTCTTCATCGGCTACAAAGCGGCTCTGAAGAGCCGTCCACATGCGAAGCATTTCTGCTTAACCTCCTGTATGGCAGGGTGATCCATCGCTCAGCCTATGTGACCTCCCCCCCTTTTTCTATAGGTCTGGCGCACTATTTCGTACGGAGGGTTGGGTTGGCCGCCACAGAGAGTGACGGCCGCTAGTCGTCCGACCGGGGCCGCAGTCCAAGCCTTATCGCCTCGACGGCGGCCTGGGCTCGGTCGGTGATGCCCAGTTTGTCGTAGATGGACGCCAGATGGTTCTTCACCGTCTTCTGCGATATGAAGAGCCGGTGCGCCAGGTCTTCGGTGCCGCTGACGCCAGAGGCCAGCATGCCGAGCAGTTCCTTCTCGCGAGCGGTCAGCGCGGCTGCCCCGGCGGAAAGGACGGGATCCTGGTGCTTGGCGAGGATCGACTCCGCATCGTCGGTCATGAGAGATTCGCCGGCGGCGGCCGCCCGGATTGCCGCGGCCAGGTCTGGCAGCGGAGTGGATTTGGACATGAACCCGACGGCACCCACGGCCGCGGCTTTCGCCCGGTGCTCCTCGTCGGCGTGCATGGTGACAACGATGGCCGGGGGGGCATTCTCCATGCTGCCTAGAGCGGCGATTCCGGTGGTTCCCGGCATCTCGATGTCGACCAGTATGACGTCGGGAGCGGTGGCCGCGACCAGTTCGATGAGTTGCGTGCCGTCGACCGCGGTACCGACGACGTCGATGTCAGGAATCCCGTTGAGTGCCTGGGCGAGTCCTTCGAGCAGCAAGCGGTGGTCGTCGGCGAGGGCTATACGTATTGTCACTTCTGCCTTCCCCACGTGATAGAAACCGTGGTGCCGACGCCCGCTCGCGAACTCACGTCGAGGTCGGCGTTGATGTTGGCCGCCCTTTCTTTCATCCCAATGATGCCAAAGTGGCCTCGTGGCGTGGCAGTGGGATCGAAGCCATTGCCGTCGTCCACCACGACGATTCGTCCGCTGTCCCTGTCGACGACGCCCTGCACCGAGACGGTCGTCGCTCCGGAATGGGCCACGGCATTGCGAAAGGCCTCGGTCAAGATGGCCTTGATCTCGACCGCCGTGTTCCCACGTGGTGGTCTCAGCTCGTCGATTGCCACCATGACCGAGGGGCCGTCGGCGTCGACGTCGGCCGCCAGGATATGAGCCTTCTCGACGACGCTCTCGGTCTCATCCTGGCGCAGGTCGGCGGCGGCGCCCCGTACCGTCTCGATCAAAGCGGTGATGTGGCGCCGGGTCGTATCGAGATGGCGGGTCAGCTCGGGTTCGGTCTCGAATTGATGGATCGCCATGTCGATCGAGAGCCCGAGCGAAGCCAGCGACGGCCCGATGTCGTCATGAAGCTCCCGCGCGATACGGGAGCGTTCCCCGCGAACTGCGCGGTGCGCGATCTGCTGAAGCAACCGCGAGTTCTCGAACGCAATGGCGACCGGCTGGAGAGCAAGTTCGATCGACTCCCGCCACTCGGCGAGATCGGTTTCCGGCAGCGGCCAGAGAAGAAGGCGGCCGACGGTGCGGTCGGCGATCCGGATCGTGTACTCGTGGGGCTCGGCATCGGCGTCGGGCTCGCCCCGGGTTGCGGCGACAACGTCGTTGTCCCCGGCCGTCACCAGCACCTGGCCCGCCGCAAAAGGGACCCGGGCGGCGATGTCACGTAGCGCGGCTTGTCCCACGGTCACCGGGTTGAGCTCAGCCGCGCTGGCCAGGTTGGAGAGGGTCTCCAGCAAATCGTGAGCCGTCTCCAGCCGACTGATGCGCATCTCGGTGGTCGCCGCCAGCTCATCCGAGCGGATCCGGTCCTCGACGAGGATCCGGCGCATCTGTGACATCGTCAGCGCGATCAGCACGAACAGCGCGACCGACTCCAGGACGCGTCCGTCCAGAACCGGTTGGCCCAGCGCGGCGACGACAACAACGAGGCCGACGGCGGCCAGCAATGCCGTCTCGAGGCCGACACGCGATCCGAGGAAGGCTCCGGCGAAGAACGCAGGAGCCACGAGGAAAATCACATAGCCCGACTCGATCCCGCCGGTGAGAGCCGTTCCGACCAGCGCGACTATGACTCCGATGATCGCCAGGATCTCACCGAGTTGCGCGGTGTTGCGAACGCGTCGCGGGATGATCTGCATCGCAACCACATAGGTACCGGCAAAGACGGCGGCCAGAGTCACGCCGGGCGTCGCTCCCTGGCGCCAGCCCGACAGGAACAGGCTCAAGCCGTACCCGACCCAGAGGATCGCCGAAAGCGTCCAGTCGACCCGCTGCTGCCAGTTGTGGATATTGGTGGCCATCCGGCGCCAGGGTACAGTCGCTCCATGGCTGTATCGGGTAATCCAGTGCGCGTGGTGGTCTTCGGTGGCATTGGCTCCGGTAAGTCGACATTCGCCGAATTGCTGGGACGCCTCGGCGCCACCGTCATAGAGGCGGACCGGATCGGACACGCGATTCTGCGCCCCGGTGGTCCGGCGGCAGATGCCGTTGCCCGCCGCTGGCCGGCCGTCGTGGTCGACGGGGTAATCGATCGGGGGGCGTTGGCTGCCGTCGTCTTCGCCGACAGGGAGCAGCTCGCCGAGCTCGAGGACCTGACGCATCCTCTGATCGCCGCCGAGATTCGCCGTTTGGCGGCGGCCGCCGGGTCGGACCCCGTGGTAGTCGAACTGCCTCTGGTGGGCGACATTCTCGGAGAAGGCTGGATCCGGGTGCTGGTCGAGGCGCCGCGAGACGTGCGGGTGGAGCGGGCGGTAGCGCGCGGGGCCTCCGCCGAGGACGTTGCCGCCCGCATGGACGCGCAGCCCGGCGACGAGGAATGGCATGCCGCCGCCGATTGGGTCGTGCCCAATGTCGGGTCTCTGGCGGAGCTGGCGGCCGCCGCCGCGGAGCTGTGGACGGCGATCGGCCCGTCTTGATGGCCGCCGTTCTTGTCGGCGGTAGCAGTTACGCTGGCGCGGTGGAGCCCTTCGTCGTCAAATCTGATTTTCAGCCGGCCGGGGATCAGCCCCAGGCGGTTGCCAAGCTCGCCGTCGGGTTGAGGCGCGGCGACCGTTTCCAAACGCTCCGGGGGATCACCGGCTCGGGGAAGTCGGCCACGATGGCATGGGTGGTCGAGCAGGTGCAGCGACCGGCCCTGGTCCTGGCGCCGAACAAGGCGCTCGGTGCCCAGCTGGCCAATGAGTTCCGCGAGTTCTTCCCCAACAACCGGGTGGAGTACTTCGTCAGCTACTACGACTACTACCAGCCGGAGGCCTATATCCCGCAGTCGGACACTTACATCGAGAAGGAGTCGACGGTCAACGACGAGATCGACCGGCTCCGCCACTCGGCGACGGCCGCCCTGCTCACTCGACGCGACGTGATCATCGTGGCGTCGGTGTCGGCGATATACGGGCTCGGCTCGCCGGAGCAGTACGAAGGTCAACTGCTGCGGGTGGTCGCAGGCGTCGAATACCCGATGCAGCAGGCATTGCGGCGGCTCGTCGACATTCAATACGAGCGCAACGAGATCAATCTGATCCGGGGGAAGTTCCGCGTCAAGGGTGACACGCTCGAGATCTTCCCGTCGTACGAGGAGTTCATCTACCGGGTCGAGTACTTCGGCGACGAGGTGGAGCGGATCCTTCGCATGAACCCGGTCACCGGTGAGGTTCTCGATGAGCAACGGGAGCTGTTCGTTTACCCGGCCACCCACTACGTCACCGATCGGGAGCGTATGTTGCGAGCGCTTGCCGGGATCGAAGTGGAGCTGGCCGACCGCCTCGCCGAGCTGGAACGGCAGGGCAAGATGCTCGAGGCGCAGCGACTGCGGATGCGCACGGCGTACGACATGGAGATGATGCGCGAGGTGGGATTCTGCAGCGGGATCGAGAACTACTCGCGCCATCTCGACGGGCGCCGGCCGGGGGAGCGGCCGTACTGCCTTCTCGACTACTTTCCCGAGGACTACATCACGATCATCGATGAGTCCCATGTGTCGATCCCCCAGATCCACGGCCAGTACGCCGGCGATCGCAGCCGCAAGGACATGCTGATCGAGCACGGCTTCCGGCTCCCGTCCGCCCGCGACAATCGCCCTCTCACCTTCGACGAGTGGAGCGACATTTCCGGCCAGGTGCTGCTCCTGTCGGCCACACCGGCGAAATGGGAGATCGATGTCTCCACCCAGGTTGTCGAACAGGTGATCCGGCCGACCGGGCTGGTCGATCCGGAAGTGGTCATGCGGCCCACCAAGGGCCAGATCGACGACCTGGTGGGCGAGATCCAGGGTCGGGCGGAGGAAGATCAGCGGGTGCTGGTGACGACGCTCACCAAGAAAATGTCGGAGGACCTCACCGACTACCTACTGGAGCTTGGGGTGAAGGCCCGTTACCTACACTCGGACATCGACACTCTCGAGCGGGTGCAGATCCTGCGGGAGCTGCGGCTCGGCGAGTACGACGTCCTCGTCGGCGTCAATCTCTTGCGGGAGGGCCTCGATCTCCCCGAGGTGAGTCTCGTGGCCATCCTCGACGCCGACAAGGAGGGCTTCCTGCGGTCGGAGACCAGTCTGATTCAGACCATCGGCCGGGCGGCGCGCAATGTCGACGGCCAGGTGATCATGTACGCCGACGCCGTAACCGACTCGATGCGGCGGGCCATCAACGAAACCAACCGGCGCCGCCGGCTCCAGGTCGAATTCAACGCCGCCAACGACATCGACCCGCAGACGATCCGCAAACGAATCAGCGACATCCTCGAGCTGGTCGGCTCCGGAACGACCGGATCGGGTGACCGCCGGGCACGGGAGCTGCGCAGCCGGGAGCCTCTCGACCTTTCGATCGACGACTTGGGCCGACTCATTCAGAGCCTCGAGGAGGAGATGCACGAGGCCGCCGCCGAACTACGTTTCGAGTACGCGGCCCGCCTCCGCGACGAAGTCAACGAGCTGAAACGGGAGCACCGTGAGCTGATGGACGGGGCCGCGTAATCCACCATCTCGGACACAGGAGATAGCCACACGCGCCCAGAAACCCCTCGACATTCAAACAGGCATCGATCGAGGCACTCCTCGAAATGTTCGTTATGAAACGAGAACAGGCGATCTGCGCTGGTGGGCGCGCTCGGCCGATTCTCGCAACCACGAGACGACTTCACCATCAATCTCGCCAGGATCGTTCACCTCTACTTTCCACCGAGACGAAACCTCCTCACGACCGAGCGCTACGGGCAGGGAACACTTCAGCGTCGGGGTTCCTCAGGTATCGGCCGGGCAACCACAGGTAGGCGGAGCCACGTTCTCGCCGGAACGCAACTCGACTCCGTGTCACCCAGACCTCGACACGACTTGCTCGCAATGCTTGATCATGGCGTTTCGTCGGGTCCCCTAGTGTTTGTTTGATGCTGCCCGAGCCTCGATACCCGTTTTCTGAGATGTTGCCTGTCATCGAGGCGGTGGAAGTCGGACGGCGGGAGATGGACGCTGGCACTTGGCGCATTGACAACGCTGGGTCCGGGTGCGAGCTGTTGGTGAACCCGGGTGAGCGGGTGGTCGCCTGGACCGATGGGTTCCTCCGGCCCGTTCGATGGATCCCGCTGCCGGATTCCGTCGATGTCGACCCGGGCGCACAACCATGGGACTTGCCGCGTTGGGCTTTCGATGACGAGCTCGCAACCGTTGCTGTGTTCGATGTCGATGAGATGTCAGTTCACGACGCGTCCGGAGTCCGATTACGTCGAGCACACCCTCCGGGTTGGGATCCGGATAGTCGTCGCCCCCGTTTGGGTGGGGTGTTCATCAACCGTCTCTTGTGGTGTGTGGTCACCGACGCTCAACCGGATCGACATCGACTGTTGGTCATCGATTCGGAGAGCCGGAGTGAGATCGCCAGCACGACCCTGGAGTCGTCGTCGCCCGAAGGGTTCTTGCTGTGGGCACATCCCTCCGGTCAGGGTGTAGTTGTCGACGCCGGGCGCGGGCAAGACGGAACGGACCTATGGACTGCATGCCTTGGGCCGGACAGCTTGGCGATCCATCGGCTTGCGAGAGACGATCAGGCTTTTGGGGGCGGGTTCCTCAGCGATGGGACGCTCCTTGCGCTGCCACACACGGGTGACACCGTAAGCATCTACTCGTGGCCCAACCTCTCCGAGCTTGGTCGCCTTGCCAACAGGGACTTGTTCGTCGCCCCCTTGGCGGAAGGCGGAGATGGATTCTATTGGGAAGGGTTTCCTATTGAGGATAGGTATCTGCTGCTGATGACCATCCAGGGGCGTCTCGTTCTGGTTGATCATCGCAAGTGGAGACCAGTCGCAGAGGTTCGTATCCCTGGCTATGGGTGGTCGTCGGCCATCGGTTCGATGGATGTGGACCCGGACCTCTCTTCGGTGCGACAAATCGCCGGCAACCGATTCGAGGCAGATCACGAGCAGATAGTTGACCGCACGATCTGGGCCGTTGCACTCAGCTGATCACACCAATGACCCGAGCGCATCAGTGCCTGATTGATACTGGTGGCAGGCGTTGCGGTGTTTCCGTAGCGTTTGGACGTTCCGGCCGGTGGGCTCTTGAAGTGCCTGCCACCTTCGGGTTGGCTTTCTAACGAGCTGCTTGCTGGCCGGTTTGTCCGACCGTGGTGTGGCTCGAAAGAGGCGAGAGCATGTCAACCCGAATCAGGAGTGCCCACCTCGGTTCACTCTTAGCGAGGAAGGCATTGCTATGACCATGATTGGTATTGATCCGCACAAGGCGACCCACACCGCGGTGGCGGTCGACGACAACGAAGTGGTCCTCGGCGAGTTCAAGGTGCGGGCATCAGCACTCCAGGCCGACCGGTTGCGCGAGTGGGCTGGGGGTTTCGAGAAACGGGAATGGGCGGTCGAGTCCGCCAACGGGCTCGGCTACCTGGTGGCCCAACAATTGGTGGCGGCCGGCGAGACGGTCTTTGATGTGCCCCCAGTGTTGGCGTCGCGGGTTCGGGTGTTGGGTTCGGGCCGCTCCCAGAAGAACGATCCCAATGATGCCCGCTCGGTGGCGATCGCCGCGTTGCGTTCCGATCGCCTAGCCCAGGTCCGTGTCGATGATCACCCTCGAGTGCTGCGCCTGCTGGCGAAACGACACCGCGACATGGCCCGACTCCGCAACAAGCACTGCACCCGCCTCCATGCGTTGCTGCTCGAGCTCGAAGCGGGCGGGATCAGTTCGGAAATCACTGTCAATAAAGCGAATCGGCTACTCGAGCGTGTCATTGTCGATTGCGAAGTGACCCGCCATCGCGTGTTGATCGCCCGAGAGCTGGTCGATGACATTGCCCGACTCGACACAGCCTTGAAAGCATCGAAGAAACGGATCAGTGCTGCGGTCGCCGCCTCAGGGACGACACTCACCGACATTGTCGGGATCGGTGCGGTCTGCTCGGCGATCATCATCGGGTTCACCGGCGACGTCACCCGCTTTCCCACCAAGGGTCACTTCGCCACCTACAACGCCACCGCGCCGATCGAAGCATCATCAGGGGACCGGCCCCGGCACCGCCTCAACCCGCGAGGCAACCGCAAACTCAACCACGCCATCCACATCGCCGCCATCTGCCAGCTCCGCTACAACACCGAAGGCCGCGCCTACTACGAACGCAAGATCGCCGAGGGCAAGACCAGCAAGGAAGCCATCCGAGCGCTGAAGCGCCGCATCTCAGACCGGATCTACCGACACCTCATAGCCGACGCCCACAGGAGCACCGCCAAGCTCTAAAAAGGTGGGCCCGGGAGGACAATCAGGAACGACTCTTCGTCCAGCGTGACCGGCTCAACATCCTGAAAGGCCGGCTCTTCGGACAAGTCACTTCCCGGACCCAACAACAACGATACGACCCCCAGGCCCCTCCCGCCAAGGGGCCCAACCAGACGCGCCCGCAAAGACCCCAAAACAACCCCTTGACACAAAGAGGCTTCGGTATGCCCTATTCGGTGGAATGCGTGTCATGGAGCGGGATTTGGTGATCGGAGCGGAGACGGCGCCGGGCCCAACTGTTTCTGGGGCCTTGCTGCTCGGTAAGCGGCGAGCGTCACGATGACGAAAAGTGAGCTGTAGAGGTACCCGGCGGGTACGGCGTCCCACGATCGTCGCCACGTGTCCTCCAGGGGATGAAACATCAGCTCGGTCATCAACAACCCCAACGCCGCTGCAGCCGCGCCCGTGATCACATCGAACCGTCGAGCTGCAAAGACCGACATCAAGATCAACACCGCCACAATCCCGAAGGCCCATTGCGGTGTACTCACTAGGTTCACCGGATGCGGGAGAATCGGCAGGAACGCCGCCACAGTGGCAGCAGTCGCAACTAGGGCCGGCCCGCGACGCAACGTCCAGTCGTCCGTTGGCTCCCGGCGCCGACGACGGCGATGAATCCACGCTGCCACCACGACAGCGGGAACGGCGACATGCACCCACCACGCCGCGATCCACGCACCAACCACACCCAAAGCGGATACACCGTGCTCAGCGGCGGGGCCGAAGCGGGCGTCGAGGATCGCCCGCAAGTCGGCCACTGTGTCACCGCCCGTCGGACCCGTCGTCAGTTCTAGAGACTGCCCCGTGCGGTATTCCCGCACGATGAAGAAGCGGTGCTCCCCGAGCGACGGCGGGTCCTCACAGATCCAGTAACCATCAAAGAACCCCCCCACCCTGACCTTTGATACCACTCCACCGATCAGGGGCGACACCCCACGATCGAACCAGCGCCTCGTAGCGGACGGGGTCCTTGAACCACAACAACGCAGGCGAACTCGCCACGACCTCGGTCTCGAATACCCCGATATCGACAACTTCGTGGAGTTGGGAAGCCTCCTCCAGGTTCTCATCTACGCTGCGCGTCAGTTCGCAACTAGTCCCCAACGCAGCGCTCGGGGACCCCACCAGCAACCCGGCTGCCGCCAATACGACAGCAACCGCCCCCAATGCCAGCCGGGTGTCGGTAGCCACGGGCACATGATGACAGGACCGCGCCTTGGCCAGCCAACCCAACCAGCTAAGCCAGAGCGCACGACGCGAGGATATGGGCGTAATCCGAGACGCATCGCCGCAGCAGATCATTCCCAGATCCAGTACACAGCCACGCTGCGTATCCGCACCCGGAGGCCACAAGCAGCACGCAGTCGTGCCGATCCAGCGCACTCAGCGGAATGTGCGTTTATGCGCTGTATTTGGCGATCTGTGTGGCCGAGCTGCTCGCTCGCCTGGAAGCCCTGGAGGTCGAGTCC
>CAMYJM010000048.1 GCA_947258635.1 uncultured Acidimicrobiaceae bacterium | reverse complement strand
CCGCAGCTGTCGACGGCGAGGCGGCCGTCCTGGTGGGTGTAGGCGGTGATCCCGACGGCGCCCCGTGTCCGGGGGAGCCCGCAGTCGCCGCCTCCCTGGCCGGTCCACACGGTTATCTCGGCCGGAACCTCCCCCTTGTAGGCCTCGACGACGGAGAACGTGATGGCGACCGGCGGCCACTCCCGGCGCGTGTCGGCCCGGGATACCTCCTCGCCGACAAACACCAGATCCGCCGCCGCCACCACTTCTGCCGTGTTGACGGGCGCACAACTGCACGCGCCGGCCTCTCCGGGGAACGAGATGACCAGAACCGACGTCAGCAATAACGGCGTGAGGGATCGAGCGAATCGGAGGGCAGCTCTGGCGACCATGCCGGTTGGACGCCGCCGGCGCGCCTCGGGTTCCCTCACAGATCGCCCGTCAGTACCGCCACCAGGTCGTCCTGCATGTGCCCCAACAGGTGGAGGACGCCGATCCTCGTATCGGCGGCTGACGCGGCGCGATCGGCCTCCCAGCCGTCTTCTTCTATGCCCAGCCGAGCGCCCAGGATGACCCGGGCATGCGCCAGGGCGCGCATCCAGCCGGCGGCCTCCTCCAACGTCAGCGCTTCGCCGGAAGCGACTCGGTCGAGCCCGGCCGCAAGAGTCGCCGTGTCGGCCTGGCGGGTGCCGTGAATCATGTCGGCCGCCAGCCGGCGAAACTCCGCAGACCGCTCCGGATCATCGGGGTGCACCTGGGGAGTGAGCCGCTCGGCGGCGGCGTCCCCATCCGGCTCCCCCACGTCGGCGAGCAGCCGGGGCACGAGCTTCAGCACCGCCACCTCGAATTCGCTGAGACGTGGTCGGACCAACCCGTCGCGAAGAACGAACAGCCTCACGCCTTCTCCAAGGTCGCCCACAGCCCGTAGCTGTGCATCGTGGCCACATCGATCTCGGCCTGCTCGAGAGGCCCGGTGGCGACTATCGCCCGTCCCTGATTGTGCACCTGCAGCATCAACCTCGTTGCCTTGGCCTTACTGTGGCCAAACACCTTACGGAACACGTAAACGACGTACGACATGAGGTTGATGGGATCGTTCCACACGACCACGTTCCACGGGCGGTCCATGTCGATTGACTCGGAGTCGATCGGCTCGATGACCCGATCGGGTGCCAGGGTGCCGCCTCGCCCGGTCATCGGCCGATCGGGGCCGCCAGCACGGCGTCGGGGATCAGGAAGGAGTCGACCAGGCCGCGGGAGTCACGGCGCACCGCGGCGGACAGTTCGATGGCGAGCTTGCGAATCGCTTTCGCCGCCGCCGCCGAGATCCGGCCGTGCTCGAGGAACCAGCCGCGATCGTGCTCGATCCGGGTCAAAACGTATAGATCGCACAGCAGGTCGAGCACCCGGCGCGATGCCGGGTCACCATTGGCCTCGATCGCGGCGGCGAAGCGATCGAGGACCAGGTACTCGATGTGGGCGCGAGCACACGCCAGCACATGATCCTGGACTGCGACGAAGGCAGCCGCCGAATCCATCCCCGAATCGAGGCGTTTCTTCATCCGGGCTGCCAGCGCCGCCACCTGGTGATCAGAACGCCATTTGAACAGGTCGAGATGCCAGCGCCGATCCCGGAGGTGATCCTCATCGGAACCGCCGAGCGCCGGAGCCACCTCGCGCAGGCCAGCCAATGTCTTGCCGGCGAGGAACCTGATCGTGCCGAGGAGGTTCATGTCGGCGAATTGGAGCTTGTAATCCGACAGCAGCGATTTGCTGACGAGCTGGGCCAGCACTGTGTTGTCACCCTCATACGTCGTGAACACGTCGGCATCGCCACGCAGGGCCCCGAAACGATTCTCCGCCAGGTAGCCGGCGCCGCCACACGCCTCCCGGCATGCCTGAACCGTATCGATGGCGTGCCACGAGCCGTATGCCTTGAGCCCGGCGGCCTGCGCCTCGAGCACCCTCGAGTCCATTGTCCCCGCAACGTAGTCGTCGATCAGGCGTTCAAAGGCGAAGTGATACGCAAACGTCGCGGCCAGCCGGGGCATCAGCCGTCGCTGGTGGGCCGGATAGTCGAGGATCAGCCTCTCCGGCTGACCGGCGGGGCCGAACTGGCGCCGCCGGGTCGCGTAGCGCACCGCAATGGTGAGGGCCGACTTGGCCACGCTGATCGAGGCGGCGCCAACGCTGATGCGGCCGCCGACCAGCGAGCCAATCGTCGTGAAGAAGCGCCGGTCCGGGCTGGGAATCTCGGAGAGATACGCGCCACTCTCATCGACCGATGCGAAGCGGTCGAGTAGGGCGGTGCGCGGCACCCGCACCCCGTCGAACCAGATCCGGCCATTGTCGACCCCTGCGAGGCCGATCTTGGGGCCACAATCCTCGATCCGGATCCCGGGAAGCGTCTGCCCGCTCGGGTCCCGCAGCGGCACGAAGAGGGCGTGGACGCCGTGGTCCACGTCGCCGACGACGAGCCGGGCGAACACGACCGCGGCCCGGCCGTGGGCGGCGGCGTTACCGATGTAGTCCTTGCGAGCACCGTCGTGGGGAGTCGTGATCACGAACTCGTCCGTCGCCGAGTTGTAGACCGCGACGGTCTCGAGAGCCCGGACGTTCGATCCGTGGTCGGTCTCGGTCATGGCAAAACAGCCGAGAAGCTCTCCCGAGCCCGCAGCGGCCAGATAGGCGTCGTGATGTCGTCTCGTGCCCAGGCGCGCCAAGGAGCCACCGAACAGGCCAAACTGCACGCCGAACTTGGTGAGCAGGCTGAGGTCGTGGTGCCCGAGAACCGCGAAGGCTCCCATGAAGCAGCTCATCGAGCCCTCCCCGCCGTACTCGACCGGGTACCCGATCGGGCCGATCCCCCGCTCGGCGAGCTCCTTGGTCCACGCCAGGACAACCTCGCGGTAGTCATCCCGGCGGATGTCGGCCCGGTAGCCGAATCGCGGCTGAGCGAGGAGCCGCCGCATGCGGTTTCGGATGTCGGCGCGAGATCCGTCGAGATACGCTCCCAGTGCCGCCGGGTCGAATTGGGATACCTCGTCGGGCACCGCCGCCCGGCCGGTGAGCGACAGCAGCGACGCCGTGCCCTCGGGGCCGATGATGCCCAGAACCGCCTCGATCTCGGCAATCGCCCTCGCCTCCGGAGCCCGGAGCGGCATCCCCGGACGGCCGGTGTGGACGAGTTCGGCCGCCAAGGTCGCCAGGTCCATCCGCTCCGGGTGGTCGAGGCCCGCGGCCCGCCGCCGAATCGCGCTCAGCAGCTCACTCAGCTCGGTCGGGCGGGGCGGAGCCGCGCCGTCGAGCCAGTCGCCGAGGGCCTCGCGACAGGCCACATCGATACCGTCGACGTCGTCGACCCGGGCACACAACGCCTTCATCTCTTCGGCGGACAGCTCGCCGTCCGCCCAGGCAACGTAGATCGCCGGAAGCAGCGGCAACAATCGGGGATCGTCGAGCGTCGCCAAGAGGCTCATGGGCCGCACGATAGAGCGGTGCGTCTTGTTGTGGTCATCGGGCGTCCTGTGCCCGGTCTCAGGAGTTAGCCTCATTCGAGAAGGTATCCCGATCCGGCCGGTTGTTCGGATCCGGGAATCGTCTGACCAGGTCGGCGGCCCGCTCCACCCATTGGTCGCGTTCGATCCGTCCGGGAAACTCCTCCAACGCCTCGTCCACGCGGGCCACTTCGGACGGGCTCAGTGCCGCCAACTGGTCCCAGGCCCGGATACCGAAGCCATTGAGCAGCTCTTCCATCTTGGGGCCGATGCCGTTGATCACCTTGAGATCGTCGGTGTGGTCGGCGCCGGCGGTCCCAAACCGCGTTGGCGGTACGGATGGGGCAACCGCAGCGGCGGCCGCGACGTCACCAGCGGACTCCTCGGCGGCGGCGAGCCCCTCCAGGTCGGCACTCTCGGCTGCCATCACGTCGGCCTCAGCCGCCCCGCTGCGGGCGGCCTGGGCCGCCACGATCGCCTCCAGCTCCTGGATTTGCGCCTCACGCTCCACGAGCGCCGATTCGAGACCGGCGATGCGACCGGTACTCGCCTCCGCAGCCACCGTGCAGTCGGCATGGGCGGTCTGAACGGTGCTGAGCTCGGCCGAGGCCTTCTCCAGATCCGCCTGGAGGCTGCCGACTCTCGCTTCGAGCTCGGCAACACGCGCCTCCCGCTCGGCGACGGCGGACTCGAGACCGGTGATCGCGGCCTCCTTCTCCGCGGCAGCGGCATCGAGCTGTGATTCCAAGTCACCGGTTCGATCGGTGGCCGATTCGAGATCGACCCGCGTCGCCGCGAGGCTTGCTTCGAGGTCACCGGCCGTCGAGTTGGCAGCATCCAGCTCCCCGCGGACGCTGGACAAACTTGCCTCGAGCTCGCCCGCTCGATCGGTCGCCGCAGTCAGCTCGCCGGCGCGCGCTTCCAGGTCGCGGTTGAGGCGTTCGACCTGCAGCTTCGAGCCGCCGAGGTCTCCGGAGATCTCGGCGTAGCGGACTTTCTTGGCCTCGAGCTCTGCTTGGACATCCTTGAGCCGGGCTCCGCCGGCGAACCAGCGCCGCAGGAGCCAGCCGATCAAGATACCGATCGCCAGAGCCGCCAGCATCCACCAGACGATCTCTGAGATGGCGTAGGTGGTGCCTCTCACTTAGTTGTCTCCTTCTTCCACTACGAACTCGATTCTCCGGTTTCGGGACCGGCCCTCGGCCGTGTCGTTGCCTGCAATCGGGCGGGACTCGCCGTATCCGACGGCGGTCAACCTGGCAGCGTCGATGCCCCCTGCTACCAGATAGTCGACAACGGCTTGCGCTCGCGCTTCACTCAGCGCCAGGTTGTCGTTGTCGCCGCCGACGTCGTCGGTGTGACCCGCAACGGTTAGTACTGTCGTCGAGTTGTCGGTCAGAATCTCGATGGCCTCATCGAGCAAGGCGGCGGCGTCCGCCGAGAGCTGGGCACTACCCACGCGGAAGGTCGCGGTGCCTTGCAGCAGATCGGTGAGCACGGCGGCCACCGCGGTCGAGTCGACCTCGGCCTTGATGTCGACCGCGAGACCGGCCGCGGCAAATATGATCTCGAGCCGATTGCCGGTTTCAGCCAGCGCCTCCTCGCTGATCGCCTGTCCGGTGATCTCGGCCCGTCCGGCTGCTACGGCGAAACGCCATGGACTGAGGCCCTCGATGGCTCCGAATATCGCCGGCAGCGAGCGCAAGTATGAGGGGGATGCCACGGCCGAGCCCACCTCGATCTCGTTGGTCACGGCAGCGGACCCATGAACTCCACCGGCGCCGGCCACGATGGCGTCGATCGACGGCTGATCCGGCATCACGCCGCCCAGGCTCACGGTGCCGTCGGCAAGCAGCTCGGCAACAAAGCTCGGTTCGGCCAGGGCGACGACCTCTAACCGGTTCTCGACGGGGACTTCCAGCCCGAACGCCGCGCTGAGCGACTCATGGACATCGGTGATCGTCTTGGCCGTCGGTACGTTGCCCACAACGAGGATCCCGGCGGGCCCTACCGAGATACTCCCCTCGCTCAGGTCGTTGAGTCCACTGATTGCGGTCACGATGCCGGCCAGCCAGGCGGCTCCGGACGTGTTCCTGACCACTGCGATGCGATCGACCACACTCTCCTGCCCCCAGCGGGCCATGGCGGCCTCTCGAATCGCGTCCGCGGTGGCCTGATCCGGCACCGTCCCTGAGACAGTCACGATTCCGCCATCGAACACGAGCATCACCTCAGGGGGGAACATCTCGACGGGCGCCGCCGAAGGTTCCGGGATGATTGCAACGTCGTCGGCAACCACCCGGCGCACGCCCCGCAACCCGCGCACCGCGGCCGCGGCCCGGTCTACCTGGGACGAATCGGTGGCTGATCCCGTCAGCCGGGCGTCGCGGCCGGCGAACGCCACCCCGACCGGTAGATCGCCCAATGCCGCTTGACCCCTCCCTGCAAGGTGCGCCTCCATGTGGGGGATTCCCCAGAAGACGGCGACCACCGTCACGCCGAGCCAGGCGAGAAGCAGCAGCCAGATCGACGCAGGGATGGGACCACGGCTCTTGGATTCGTCGGTCAAGTTGGCTGCCCCTCGTCGGTTGATCGTGACAGTTAACTATCTCCGCCCGCCTCGCGGGACAACTCCGGGCATCCGGCCTCGCCGCAGATGGCGATGAGCGAGCGCCGTGTCAGCTCGGCGAGTTGCGGCGCCTCGTATCGCAACCCACCGTCGTCAGCGTCCCGGGCATCGCGTGCCGTTCCCGGCAGCACCCATGGCACGCCGCGGGGCGGATAGTCGATCAGGTTGCCGATCATGGAAGTTCCTCACGGGTCGAGCGGCCCGGCTACTTGGACCCGGAGGTCGCCGACAAGTTCCCACTTCCGAAACTCGGGAATATGACAATATGGCACTCAGGTTATAAAGTTCGTATACACTTAGACATAACTCCCGTGCTCAAGCCGGGAGCCACCAACACAGATTCACGGAGGAGCCACATGGGACGCGCCGTCGGCATTGATCTCGGGACGACCAACTCGGTTGTCGCCATTCTCGAGGGCAACGACCCCACCGTCATCGCCAACGCTGAAGGGCAGCGGACGACCCCATCGGTCGTTGCGTTCGCCAAGAGCGGCGAGGTACTGGTGGGCGACCAGGCCAAACGCCAGGCCATAACCAACCCGGACCGGACTACCCGCTCGGTCAAACGCCACATGGGTGCCGACTGGCACATCGAGGTCGACGGGAAGAAGTACACCGCCCAGGAGATCTCCGCCCGGATCCTCATGAAGCTGAAGCGCGACGCCGAGGCCTATCTCGGCCAAACTGTCACCCAGGCCGTGATCACGGTTCCTGCTTACTTCGGCGACGCCCAGCGGCAAGCGACCAAGGAAGCCGGCCAGATTGCCGGCCTCGAAGTGCTGCGTATCGTCAACGAGCCCACGGCAGCCTCCTTGGCGTACGGCCTCGACAAGGGCGGCGACCAGACGATTCTGGTCTTCGACCTCGGCGGCGGGACCTTCGACGTCTCGGTGCTCGAGATCGGTGAGGGTGTTTTTGAGGTCAAGTCGACCTCGGGAGACACTCAGCTCGGCGGCGACGACTGGGACGAACGCATCATCGACTGGCTGGTCGCCGAGTTCAAGAACGAGACCGGAGTCGATCTAAGCAAAGACGCCATGGCGCTGACTCGCCTCAAGGAGGCGGCCGAGAAGGCCAAGATCGAGTTGTCCTCAGTCAACGAGAGCGAGATCAACCTGCCATTCATCACGGCTACCACTGAGGGCCCGATCCACTTGTTGAAGAAGCTGAGCCGTGTCGAGTTTGAACGGATGACCGAAGACCTCGTCGAGCGGACACGCAAGCCGTTCCAACAGGCGGTCAAGGACGCCGGCCTGACCGTGGCCGAAATCGACCAGGTGATCCTCGTCGGCGGATCCACCCGGATGCCTGCGATTCAGAGTCTCGTGAAGGAGTTGGCCGCCAAGGACCCTCACCAGGGTGTGAACCCGGATGAGGTCGTCGCTCTGGGAGCCGCCATCCAGGCCGGCGTGCTGACGGGCGATGTCTCGGGGATCCTGCTCCTCGACGTGACACCGCTGACGCTCGGGGTCGAGACCGAGGGCTCGGTGATGACCAAGATGATCGATCGCAACACGACGATCCCAACCCGCCGCAGTGAGATCTTCACGACCGCCGCCGACAACCAGCCGGAGGTGGAGATTCACGTTCTGCAAGGGGAACGCTCGATGGCTGCGGACAACCGGTCGTTGGGTCGCTTCAAGCTGCCCGGGATCGCCTCCGCCCCCCGCGGCGTTCCCCAGATCGAGGTGACCTTCGACATCGACGCCAACGGCATCGTGGCGGTGTCCGCCAAGGATCTCGGTACCGGGGCGACCCAGCAAGTCACGATCACCGGGGGCACCGCCCTCGAAAAGGACGAGATCCAGCGAATGGTCGACGACGCCGAGGCCCACGCCAACGAAGACGCCGAGCGGCGCGCTCATGTCGATGCCCGCAACCAGGCCGACCACGCCGCGTACTCGATCGACAAGCAGCTCGCCGAGCATGGGGACAAGCTCACCGACGAGGAGCGAGCGGATCTCGAGACCAAGATCGCCGACGTCCGCAAGTTGGTCGCAGACGATGCCGAAGCCGCGACTCTGCAGACGGCCACGCAGGAGCTCATGACTGCCAGCCAGGTGCTCGGGCAGCGGATCTATGAAGCGAGCCAGACAGAGCAGGCGGCTGCCAACGACGCCGAGTCGAACGACGACGACGACGTCGTCGAGGCCGAGATCATTGAGGACGAAGACGGGAGCGATTCGTGACCGACACTCCCAATGGAGACGTCGTCGCTGCCGACGGGGCCCTCGCCCCGGAAGACGGTTCCGTTGAGCTGAGCCCGGCCGACCTCGGCCTGGCGCTGCCCGAGGACCCTCAGGAGGCACAGCAAGAGCTGATGGCCGCTCTGCTGGCGGCCCGCCAGGAGTCGGGCGAGTACCTCGAGACCATGCAACGCATCGCCGCCGAGTTCGACAATTTCCGTAAACGGGTCGAACGCGATCGCTCGGAACTGATTCAGCGCGCTTCGCAGCGCCTGATCGCCGACTTGCTGCCCACGCTCGACAGTTTCGATGCAGCTCTGGCGTACGAGCCGCAAACACCGGCGGAGGAGAAGATCCTCGACGGGATGCGCAGCACCCGGGTCCAGCTGCTCGACTTGCTACAGGCCGAAGGGCTGGAGCCGATCGTCGTGGAGAACATGCCATTCGATCCTGCCGTACACGAGGCGGTCTCGGGGCCGACGCAGGAGGGACAAGGCGAGCTGATGGTCGCCGGCGAGCTCCGCCGGGGATACTTGTTGAACGGCCGCGTGCTGCGGGCGGCACTCGTCGCCGTCGAGCTGAGCGAGGAGCAGGCCGGGTAAGCGATGCGCAAGGAATGGCTGGAACGTGACTACTACAAGATCCTCGGGGTCGAGAAAGACGCGTCCGACAAGGTCATCAAGAAGGCGTTCCGCACCCTGGCGCAACAGAACCACCCGGACGCCAACCGCGGCGACGCCACCGCCGAGGCCCGGTTCAAGGAGATCAACGAGGCCTACGACGTTCTCGGAGACAAGGAAGCCAGGGAGGAATACGACAAGGTCCGTGAAATGGGCCGCTTTGTCGGCGGTCGCGGCCAGGGCGGTCAGCCTTACGTGAGGGTCGAGGACCTGCTGGGGGGCATGGGGGGGTCGCAGTACGATCTCTTCAGCGGGCTCAGCGACATCTTCGGCCGCCAGTCGGCTCCGCGTCGCGCCCCGGGCCAGGACCTGACGACGCAGGTCGCGATCACCTTCCATCAGGCCATCTCCGGGGTGAACCAGCAGCTGTCGATCAACGGCCAGACCGTCAAGGTGAAGATCCCCCAGGGCGTTGCCGACGGTACCCGGATCCGGGTGAAGGGCAAAGGAGCGCCGGGAACCAACGGCGGCCCACCTGGAGATCTCCTGGTCACCGTCAACGTGGCGCCGCATCCGTTGTTCGAACGATCCGGCAAACGAGACTTGCGCCTGGTCGCGCCAATAACGTTCGTCGAGGCCGCGCTCGGTGCCGATATCTCGGTGCCGACGCTCGATGGCAACGTGAGACTGCGAATCCCGCCCGGCACGCCACACGGCAAGACATTCCGGGTGGCGCGACGCGGAGTCACCGACGCCAACGGCACCACCGGAGACCTCCTGGTAGTCGTCGAGATCGCCGTACCCACCAACCTGACACACGAGCAGGAAGAGCTGCTCGAGAAGTTCCGGGACAACGGGCCCGAAGAGAACCCGCGAGCACACCTGGGAGTATGACATGACGAGCAAGCCTGACGCCGTGTACATAATCTCCGTCGCCGCGGAACTGGCGGGCGTCCACCCGCAGACGCTGCGCATCTACGAGCGCAAAGGGCTGATCGAGCCGTTCCGCACGCCGGGCGGAACCCGCCGCTACTCCGATGAGGATCTGGCTCGTCTCGGGCTCATCCAGGAGCTCACGTCGGCCGGAGTCAATCGGGAAGGGGTCCGCCGGATCCTCGAGCTGCAGAACGACAACGACCGCCTCCGCTCCCAGGTCGACCGGCTCCGCCGGCTACTCGGCGAGGCCGAAGCGCGCTACGCCGGCGCCACGCTGCCATCGACTCCGGTAGGGCGGCAGGGTGTCCGGCGCAACCTGCCGGACATCGTACGCGGTTTCCCTTTTCGCGACTGAGCCTCCCGGCACACCCTAAGGTGGGTTCATGGAGGCACCCGGGGACCCGGCTGATCGCCGGTCCCTTCGCGACAGTGCCCGCCGGCTATTCGCGAGACGGGTGATCCGCTTTCCGATTCTCCTGTTGCTCGGAGGGGCGATCACGCTGCTGGCGTCGTCCTACGTCCAGGCCAACTACATAGAGTTGTGCCGAAGGCTGGCGCTGTTCCCGTCGCGCTGTGCGCCGGTCACCCTGCGGACCGCCTACTCCGTCGGCCTCGGGGTGGCCGGGTTGGCAATGCTGATTTTCGGACCCATCGTCAACAGCATCTATCACCTGTTGCGCTACGGCCAGGCGTGGGAATCGAGCCGGGTGGAGACCGCCATCTCGAACTACCCGCTGCTCGCCGGCGTGATCTACCTGTCCGGAGCCGCCGTGCTGGCGCTGGCCTGAGCCGGAAGCCGGGCCGTGATTCGGATCGAGGAGCCGTGGCACTTGATACCTGACATCCGATAGCTGATACTCCCCCGATGATTCCACTGCGTTTGGTAGAAAAAGAGCACGACAGTTTCGACGAGCCGATCGTCGAGCTGTGGCGCGACGAGGAGTTCGTCGGCTATGTCTTCTGGGACGACGACACACCGATCGTCCAGGTCTTCCCCGACGCCGAAGGTGATCCGTTCGATCTCGACCTGCGCGACCTGCAGCGCATCCTCGAGATGGCCGACCAGATCGTCTCGCCGGACATGT
>CAMYJM010000047.1 GCA_947258635.1 uncultured Acidimicrobiaceae bacterium | reverse complement strand
CGAGGTAGACCCCGCCGAGGGGGACCGCTACCGGGTCGGCGCCGAGGCGGGTGATCACGGGGATGGTGGTGTCGACTACATCGACGGTGCGGGTGACTTCGATGGCGGGGTTGCCTGAGGAGTCGTCGACGTTGTAGGTGACGAGGTAGGAGCCCAACACTGAGGTGTTGACGGCGGACGGGTCGATGACGATGGCGCCGGTGATGTCGCCGTCGATGTTGTCGAGGGCGGTGGCGCCCAACTCGACGTAGGCGGAGCCGACCTCAATGGTTTGCCGATTAGCCCCCACCAGGGTGATCACTGGTGGTATCACGTCTGCCACGGTGACGGTATATGAGGCTGAGAACTCCGATGTCCCTCCGTACGAGGCTCCCAGGTCCTCAGTGGTGGTGGCGCTGATGATGTCACCTGCGGCACCCGGGAATGAGGTGCTGTAGGACGCAGAGCCACCCGGATGGGCGACGACGTCATAGAAGTCGACGAATGTTTCGCCTTCCCCGTAGCCGGATGGATCAGCCCCGGACGGATTGGCGAAGAACTCGATGCGATAGTCGCCGGCGGGAACGTCGAGATCGAAGTCAACTGCGACCGTGCCCGCGGTTTCGACCGCGGCGGTGATCACAGGGAAGTTGAGCAGATCATTCGGGCCCGAGTCCGGATCTCCGGGAACCAGGTCGTTGGTCGTGACCCCGTCGTTGTTGAGATCGATACCCAGTCCGAGGTTGTCCACGATCGAGTTGCCGAGGACGGCGTTGCCGGTGGACGTGGCGTCGGTGATCGAGATACCGTCGCTGTTGTTGTTGGCAATGAGGTTGCCCTCGCCCAAACCAGGGCCGCCGATGAGATTGGACTGGGCGCCCCCCTGAACCATGACGCCGCAGATCACGTTGGGCACAGCCGCGTCGCCGGCCTCATTGGTGCCGATGAAGTTGCCGCTGATGGTATTGCTGTCCGTTCCCGTCCCTTGGATGTTGATCCCGAAGCCGGTGTTGCCCGAGATGACGTTGCGGGTCGCGGCCGATGTGCCGCCGATCGTGTTGGATGAAGCTTGATTGATGATCGACACACCGAACGTGTTGCCGACGGCGAGCGCCCCGGTCAAATCGGTGCCTATGTAGTTTCTCGTCACCGTGTTGAAGCTGGTCCCGGTGCCGGTGAGTTCGACGCCGATCGAGGCACCCGAGAGCACATTGCGTTCGGCGCCCGTCGTCCCACCTACTGTGTTGTTTTGGGCACCTGCGGCGATCACTACCGCGGTGCCACCGCCGAGCGAGGCGGTGCCGGTGGCGTTGGTGCCGGCGAAGTTGCCGATGACGACGTTGTTATCCGTCCCGGCCCCGGTTATGTCGACGCCGGCGATCACGTTGGCCGAGATGACGTTGCGCAGAACGGGGTTGGTACTCCCGATCGTGTTGGAGGTAGCGCCCCCGCTGACCACCACACCGTATCGGTTCCAATTGATGGCGGTTCCGGTGGCGTCGGTGCCTATGTAGTTGCCCTCGACAAAGTTGCCGGTCGCTCCGGCTCCTTCGATCCGGATCGCTGCCGCCGGATCGATAAGGAAGTTCCCGATCACGAGGCCGCGGACCGTGTTGCCGCTCGACGAGACTTTGAGGCCGTCGAAAGCGGCGCCGCCGCCGTCGATCTCGACCTCTGGCCCAAGAGAGTTGGTGTCGCCGCGATTCGTCGTCTGGGTGGTGCCGTCGACGATCGTCCCGTCGACCGAGATGGTGGGTAGGGCGCCCGCCGGCGAGATTCGCCACCAGGAGTCGGGCCCGGAGCTTTGGTTGCCCGGTCCGGGAATGCTGAACTCGATCGTGTTCGGACCGATCAAAGCGCCGGCCTCCTCGAGGGCCGCCCGCAGTGTGCACTCGGCATTGCCCTCACCGTTTATCCCGCCGGTGTCGCACACGCCGTCGCCGGCGAAGGCATCGGTGGCGTCACCGGTCGAGTTCACGGCGTACGCGTCGGGTACACCGATGGTGAACACGGTGTCCACAGCGACGTCGCTCAGGTACTGCATGTAGAGAGTCGTCCCAAGGACGGCGGCGGTGTAATCGGCACCCAGAACCTTGATGGTGGCGTCCACTGCGATCCGGTTCGGCACCGGCCCATCCCAGCCGGACACCTCGAACACGGGTGCGTAGCGGGGAGTGATACCGCCGACCTGGAAGTCGAACCTCACGTGATCGTCGTCGTCACCGTCGTCGAGGGTGTAGGCGCCGCGTTCTTCGGCGTAGCCGTCGCCGCTCAGCGTTCCATCTCCGCCGCCGACGGTGAAGTCGAGCGTCGCCGGGGTGAGGTAGTCGTCCTGATGCTGTTCGGTGAGCGTCGTATCGTATACGCCGGCTGTCGTGTCGAAGCTGTAGAGAATTCCGGCACGGTAGGTGGGGCCGATGGCCGCGTTGCCCACGGCCGGTTTGATCTGCATCGCGTCACCGTCGTCGGGATCCATGCCGCCGATGCGGCCGGTGCCGTATCCCCCAAACAGATCTCGGGCAGTGACGCTGCCGAGCATATCGGTGGCGCCGAGCTCGAGCAGAATCTGATAAGTCATCGGCGTGGCCGTGTTGCCGGTCGGGCTGGAGAAGGGCGTGAACGGATCGTGCGAGCCGTAGGCGCCGCTGTCGCCCGAGCTGTACCAGAAGACCTCGTCGGCGATGGCGTCGGTCCAGCCGGCATACGTCATGTCGACCACCCGACCGGTACCCGGGCTCGACGTGATCGTCGACTCGACGTCGAACACGATGCGGTCTTCGTAGAAGGTGATGAAGACCGTGACCGTGCCGTAGACGTTGCCGTCCTTGTTGACGAGGTTGCCCGCATGCTGCACCCGGTGTACGACCGAGTTGTCGACCAGCACGGTGGTGGTGGCGTCGTGGTCGAATTGCAGCCAGGTGACCTGGGCGGTATCTCCCCAAATGCTCCCGTAGCTGATCCAATCGATGACGTTGGTGGTCGGCGAGCTGCTCTGCTTGAGGTAGAGCTCCTCGAACATGCCGGTGGCGTAGCAGGCCTTGTAGACGGAGGTCTCGTGCACCGTGCACGAGTCGATCGTCAGCGTGGCGTCCACCGAGTCGCTCTTGACGAGCGAGTTGCCCACGATCGCGTCGGTCACCGCAGCCTGCAGCGTGTTGCCGGTGGTGGCATCTCGGGCCGGGTCGTACGTGACCAGGTACTGCGTCGGAACGTTGTCGATAGTGACGCTGAGCCCGGCAACGGTGGCGGTGTCGGGGCCGACGATGAAGTCCGCCTCTCCTATGAAGGCATCGGCGTTGTCCCACTCGTTCGGTGTGGTTCCGTTGTCCTCGTAGATCGCCATGCCGGTGGCGCCGACATCGCCGACGTCGTCGCCGGCGAAGGTCACGGTCAGCTCTGTCAGAGTGTCCGTCCCAGCATTGGTCGCCAGCGTGAAACTGTCTACCGCCCAGTTGGTGGTGCCCCGCTCGACGGTCGCGTCCGGAGGACTGACACCGTCGCCGATGGTCGTGATGCTGCCTGTGACGGTGTACATGGCCGAGAACTCGGAGGTGGAGCCGAAAGGCGCTGCTGTCTCTTCTGTGGTGGTGGCGGTGAGAATGTCGCCGGCGGACCCGGTGAATGAGGTGCTGTAAGCAGCAGAGCCACCCGGGTGGGAGACGACGTTGTAGAAGGCCTGGTAAGTCTCGCCTTCACCGTTCCCGGAGCCGTCGCCACCCGAGGGGTTGGTGAAGAACTCGATGCGGTAGTCGCCGGCGGGGACGTCGAGGTCGAAATCGACCGAGATGGTCCCTCCCGTCTCGTCGGCCGCGGTGATCTCCGGGAAATTGAGGTGATCGTTGGGGCCGCCGTCGCCGTCGCCGGGATCGTTGGGAGTGACGCCGTCGGTTCCGTCGAGGTCGATGCCGATCGTGGTGTTGGAGTGGATCGAGTTGCCCAGGATCGAGTTGCCCGACAGCACGTTGTTGTAGACGTTGACGCCCTCGGCGCCGTTGAAGGCGATGATGTTGCCTTCGGTGGCGCCGGCGCCACCGATCAGGTTATTGGCCGGGCTCGAGTAGAACTGCACGCCCGGGCCGGTGTTGCCCAGCGGGGCGGTGCCGGTGACGTCGGTACCGATCTTGTTGCCTTGCACCACGTTCCCGGTGGCGCTGGGCCAGTGCAGGTACACGCCGTACGAGTTGTTGCCCGAGATCAGGTTGCCCTCACCCGGATTAGGGCCGCCGACGGTGTTGTTGGGGGCATTGGAGAGGCGGATTCCGTACCAGCTGTTGCCAAGGTCCGCCGTGCCGGCGACGTCGGTGCCGATGAAGTTGCCCTGCACGGTGTTGCCGGTGGCGGACACCGAAATGTCGATCCCGTACTGATCGTTGCCCGAGATCAGGTTGCCCTCATTGGGATTGGGTCCACCGAGAAGGTTGTTCTGCGCTTGGGACACCTCGATTCCCATGCTGGTGTTGCCCAGATCGGCGGTGCCGGCAACGTCGGTGCCGATCTTGTTGCCTTGCACCGTGTTGTTCGTGGAGGCGGCTCCGGTGATCAGGATGCCGTGGGAGTTGTTGCCCGAGATCAGGTTCGGTTCGCCGGCGTTGGGGCCTCCGATCGTGTTGCCGGAGGCGCCGCCGACGATCTCGACACCGCGGAAGTTGTTGCCGACGTCGGCGGTGCCGCTGATGTCGGTACCGATGTAGTTGCCGTAGACGAAGTTACCGGTAGCGGCGGCTCCGGTGATCTCGACGCCATCGGACAGGTTCCCTGAGATAACGTTGCCGGCACCAGGTGCGGTGCCCCCCACGGTGACGGCGCTGACCCCGTCGACGAGGACGCCGACGTTGAAGTTGGCCAGGGCGGCGGTGCCGGCGGCATTTGTGCCGATCAGGTTGCCTTCGATGGTGACGTTGGAGGCGGGTGCCTGGACCCAGATGCCGTAGCGGCCGTTGCCGGAGATGAGGTTGCCGGCCCCCGCCGCAGCTCCGCCGATGACGGTGCCGTCGGTGAGCACGTTGATTCCGTCGTTGCCGTTGGCCAGGAAGCCGGTGCCGGCGGCGTCGCTGCCGATGTAGTTGCCTTGGATCGTGTTGACGGCAGGCGTGGCTGAGAACAAGTAGACGCCGTAGTTGGTGTTGCCGGAGATCAGGTTGCGGTCGGCCGGGTTGGTGCCTCCAAGGGTGTTGGCGGCGGCGTCGGATACCACGTTGATGCCGCGAGCGTTGGCGTCGGCGGCGGTCCCATCGAAGTTGGTGCCGATGTAGTTGCCGGCGATGGTGTTGCCGGTGGCGGTGGCTCCGGTGATCTCGAAGCCCGAGTTGGTGGGATAGCCGTTGACGATGAGTCCCCGTACCTCGTTGTCGGCCGAGGTGATGTCAAAGCCGTTGACAGCGCCCGCCAGCGATCCGTCGACCTCGACCTTGAGGACGGCATCGGTAAGTCCGGGTGAAGCGACCGAGTTGGCCTGGGCGCCGGATTGGCTGTAGCCGTTGATAGTGGTGCCGCCGGTCGCGTCGCTCAGCTGCAGAGCCGACCCGGGTTGGATCCGCCAGTAGCCGTCGATGGCTTGGTAGCCGGTCTCGGTCGCCGGCATGTCGAACGTGATGGTGTCGGCGCCGCCGAGGGCGTTGGCTTCGTCGATGGCGGCTCGCAGGGTGCACTCCGTTGCCCCTTGGCTGTTGGTACCTCCGGTGTCGCAGGTGCCGTTGCCCGGGTTGTTGTCGGAGGCATCGCCCGTGGAGTTGACGACGAGCGCCGTCGGCGATGCGGTCACGGCGGCGGAATGCTCCGAGGTCGATCCGTATGAAGCGCCGAGGTCCACGGTGGTGGTGGCGGTGATGATGTCTCCGGCCAACCCGGCAAACGAGGTGCTGTATGAGGCCGATCCGCCCGGATGGCCGACCACATCGTAGGAATCGAGGAACGTCTCACCTTCTCCGTAGCCGGTGGGAACGTCGGCCGCGGTGTTGTCGAAGAACTCGATCCGGTAGTTGCCCGCCAACGCGTCGAGGTCGAAATCGACCGTGACCGTGCCGGCGTTCTCGGTAGCCGAAGTGATGACCGGGAAGTCGAGCGGATCACCCGCACCGTTGGCGGTGACGCCGTCCAGATCGAGGTCGATCCCCAGGCCACCGTTGCTGAAGATCGAGTTACCCAAGATGGAGTTGTTGATCCCCACGGTATCCGCAAGGCGTACTCCATCGCCGGCGTTATTGGCTATCAGGTTGGGCTCACCGACGCCGCTTCCGCCGATACGGTTACCCGCCACCTGGTCGTACAGTTCGATGCCGTGAAGGCCGTTCGGGATCGGCGACGATCCATCGGGACCCACCCCGACGGAGTTTCCGATCACGATGTTGTTGTCGCTGCCCAGGTTGCGGATGACGATTCCGGAGTTGGCCCCACCAACCACATTGCCGTCGATGGTGTTGTCGTTGGCACCGACCGTGATCAGGATGCCGGCGTCACCGATGAACTGAAGGTTCTCGCCGGCGTCGATGCCCACCCAGTTGTTGCGCAGCGTGTTGAAGTCACCCTTGTCCGTGGAGGCGTCGATCTCGAGACCCTCGTCGTCCCAGCTGTGGACGATGAAGCCCTCGATGAGGCTGTTGTTCGCTTCCAGCGTCAATGCCGCGGTGGCGAGGTCGGCGCCGGGGTCGCTGCCATCGAGCTGAACGATGGGATCCCCAGCGAAGCCTGGTTGGGTCGTGGCGTCGATCGTGACCGTCTCGACGATGTCGGCGTACGGTGACGTCGGGACGATGGTCCAGATCCCTCCTGAATGACCCGGCTCGGTAGCCGGCATGTTGAACTCGATGGCGTCGGAGTCGGCCGCGAAGTTGGCCTCTTCGATGGCGGCCCGCAGGGTGCATTCTGGGTTTGCCTCGCTGTTGGTGCCCCCGGTGAAGCAGACACCGTTCCCCGGGTCGTTGTCGGTGGCGTCGCCGGTGGAGTTGACGGTGAACGCAGTTGGCGAACTCACTGTGACTGTCACCGTCGCGGCATCGAAACCTCCATTGCCATCTGCAGCTTCGTAGGTGAAATTGTCGACACCGGTCCAAGCCGGGTCAGGCGTGTAGGTCACGTCGGTACCGTTGTTGACGACGCTGCCGTTGGCACCCTGCGTTATGGCGGAGACGGTCAAGCCGTCGAGGTCAGGATCGGAGTCGTTGCCGAGCACATCGATGACGACCGGCACGTCTTGAGTCGTGGCCTCAGATGGGTCATCCACCGCATCAGGCGGACTGTTCGGACCCGTCGGGGTAACCGTGATCGTGACCGTCGCCACGTTTGAGTCGCCGGTGCCGTCGTTGGCAACGTACGTGAAGGAGTCGGTTCCGCTCATACCTGCGACAGGGGTGTAGTTGAAGGAGCCGTCAGGATTGAGCCCGAATGCAGCTGCGTGCAAAGGACCGGTCACGAGCGAGGCTGTCAGTGGGTCGAGCTCGGGATCAGTGTCGTTGGCCAGGACGCCCGCTTCTTGCTCCACCCCATACGCCGCAAGTGTGTCGGTCATGGAAGCGTGCTGGGCATTGACCCAGTCCGCTGAACGCGGCGTGTCCGAGATCCTCACCTCATCGAGGAGACCACGCCATGCCTCAGTCGGGTCGTTGCTGGCATCGTTCTCGGCGGCCCCGATCGTGACGTCGTTGTTGTCAGTCGCGATCGGGCTCACCGCAGTCGTCGTGCCGACCTGGGAGCCGTTGGAGTACACGACCATGTTGTTTCCGTCGCGTACGCCGGCCAAGTACCGCCATTGGTCAAAGGGAACCGCAGCGGGGGAACTATCGAGGCGGGAGGACGTGACTCCGTCGCTGGTGATGAAGGACTCAACATCGGGTGCGTTGAAGACAGTGGCGAGCGCGTAGCCTTCGAAGGTCCCTGTGCCGAATTGTCGACCGATGGCGATCATCCAAGTTCCGGTTGGGGTTCCGGTTCGCCGAACCCACGCCTCGAGGGTCAGCTGTGGGAGGGCGCCCGAGATGGACAGCTCATCGGCGCCGTCGCTCGGCACTCGGAGGTATTCGGCGTTCGGTGCCGCTGAGCCGTCGAAGTACAGCCCATCCCCTACCTGGCTCGACTGGAGGTTGGATCCGTCCATGTTGTTCGGCGTGCCATCGTTGCCGTATGAAGTGGAGTCCAGGATCAGCGAGGCTCCTGGGTCCTGATTCATGTGCCACACACCCACGTAGCCGTTGCTCCACACGGCGCCTGGACTCTGGGCGTCGCCGGCCGAACCGTTGTCGTAGTACGTCCAGATGAAGTCGGTTGTCGAGCCGGCATCGATCTGCGGAATCTTCACCCAGGCGAAAGATGTACTTCCCGGATTCCAATCCTCGATCTCATAGGCGAGCGGCGTCCCATCAGAATCCACGAACCGGAGGTCTTGGCCGAGACCCTGGGTGCGGGTGTAGTCGATGTCAGCCGGATCAAGCTTGACGAGGATCGGGAAAGCATCGAGCTGGCTGCGGCCCGCGTTGTTGAAGGTTATGGAACGCCGGAGCTTCCAGGTGGAGAGGTGCCAGGTTCCACCGACGGTGCTGAGCGATCCGCCTTCGACGAGGGAATAGGAATCGTCGATTGCTGCCGGAACTGCGGCTTGGGCGGGTTGGTGGGTGAGGATGAGGAGGTGGAGGGCTAGCAGGCTGAAGGCGATGGTGAGGGCGGTGGTTCGTTTGAGCAGGCCGAACCTGTAGAGAGCCCTCACCTGTCGGCCTGTCTGGCGTGGTCGAGCAGTGCTGCCTCGGATGCGCCGGCGAGCTGCGGCGGTGCCGGGGAGTCGGTGCCGTCGGTGGTGAGGGGGAGGCGGAGGGTGAACTGGGATTCCCCTCTGGTGTGTCGGTACGTGATCGAGCCGCCCATGTCCAGGGCAAGCGAGTGGACGATGGACAGGCCGAGGCCGACGGAGTCTTTGTTGGCGACCTTGTTGCCTTGGTGGATGAAGCGCTCGAAGAGGCGTTCCTGGAGGTGTTCGGGGATCCCGGGGCCGTCGTCGGTGACTTTGATGACGTAGGTGCGGTTGTCCTCGTAGCCGTGGAGGCCAACGTTGGGCCCGCCGTATTTCTTGGCGTTGGAGAGGAGGTTGCGCAGGATCTGACGGAAGCGGAGCCGGTCGGCCCTGATGATGGCGGGCTGGGCGGTGGTGGCGACCTTCATGTTGGCGCGGCGGGCGCCTTCTGCGATGTCTGCGAGTTCGGCTGCGACGTCGATGCTCTCGAAGCTGTAGTGGAGAGCGCCGGCGTCGAGGCGGGCCACGGTGAGGAGATCTTCGACCATGCGGGCGAGGTCTTCCGATTCACCGACGATGATTGATACGAGTTCGAGGGCTGAGGGGTCGCGGTGGACGGCTTCGTTCTCAGAGAGCATCATCGAGAGGCCCATGATCGAGGTGAGGGGGGTGCGCAGCTCGTGGGATGCGTTGGCGATGAATTGCTCGCGGGCGGCGTTGATTTGGCGTTCGGCTTCGAGGCGGGTTTCGAGTTCGTTTTGGCGTTGTTGGCGCCTCATCAGCTCGCGATAGATCAGGATGACGGCGACGGGGACCAGGAATCCGACGAGGAAGCGGGCGACGTTGCCGATCTGGCCCAAGAGTTGGTCGGAGGCGGCGACGTTTCCCGAGAGGGTGTCGCGGACGCCGACGATTTGGTTGCTCATGGTGGTGAAGTGCTCACCGAGCTGGTTGCTCTGGCGGGTGGCGGCGCTGGCACGATTCTCGACGAGGGTGATCAATGTCTGCGCGGTGGTGGTGAAGTCGGCGACGGCCTGCTTGGTGGCCTCTGTGGCAAAGCCTTCGTCGTCGAGGAGGGCGATGCCGGTGGCTATGTCAGTGAGGGCTTGGGTGGCTTCATCGATCGACACGGTGATCGCTTCGGCGGAGTTGGAGCCGGCAATCTGGTCGACGGTGACCATGTGGGAGGAGAGGGCGAGTTGGGCGCGCACGATGGTGGCCGAGCGCAAGACTTCATCGGCGTCGTGGAGGGATCCTGCCGAGGTGGTGATGCGGCGCGATCCGTAGGCCACGGCGAACACCAGGCCGAGGACCAGCAGCAACACGACTCCGGTGATGATGGTGATCCCCAGGCTCCGGTCCCAGCGGCTGCGGGATCTCTTCTGCATCCGACCCATTGGCTGTCACGCCTCCAACAAACTTCACCAAGTCCTACCCCCGGAGCGGCCCGCCCGACTCGTCGGCCACAAGGGAATCCATCGGCCAACCAGCCCCTTCACCCAAGCGTCATCTAGGCGACTAGCCCCATTGGAACCAGCCCAGGTAGTCACCCCTCGTGAGTGGCCGGCACGGTCCACGGTTTCGAGGGATAGCCTTGACCGACGCGTCGCGCCGTTGTATCGTCGCGCCGACAGTTGAAAGACCTTCGAACGACTCTGATGGCGGAGCCGGGGTAGCAGTGTGCTATCCTGGCCTTTCTGTGCTGTAACGTCACTACGAGTGTCCACCAACAACCTGCCCACCACCTAGCTCGCCAGACGGTTTAGTTGTCGGATCGTCGGCGGAGTTTCTAACCAAGAGGAGTCGCCTTGGCACGTGCGCGCGCGAAGCGGTTGTCGTTCGCAAAGATCCCCGAAGTCCAGGATCTTCCGGATCTTCTGGCCGTCCAACACGATTCCTTTTCGTGGTTCCTCGAACACGGCCTGAAGCAGATTTTCGGCGAGGTCTCTCCGATCGAGGACTTCACCGGGAACCTCGCTCTCGAACTCACCGAGCACCGTTTCGGCGACCCTCCGCTGAGTATCGAAGAGGCCAAGGAACAGGACGCCAACTATTCGAAGCCGCTGTTCGTCACGGCTCGCTTCCTCAATCGCGAGACGGGTGAGATCAAGGAGCAGCAGGTCTTCCTCGGCGACTTCCCGATGATGACGCCGAACGGCACCTTCATCATCAACGGGACGGAGCGGGTTGTGGTCAGCCAGCTCGTCCGCTCTCCGGGCGTCTACTTCGACCAGACGATCGACAAGACGTCGGACAAGGACGTTTTCGACACCGACAAGAAAGACACCGTGGGTGTACGCGTCGACCGCAAGCGGCGCCAGTACGTGACCACGTTCCTGCGCGCCCTCGGCCTCGGCGAGACCGACGAGGAGATCCTGGCTCTGTTCGACGGCTCCGAGCTGATCGCCAACACCCTCGAGAAGGACCCGACCGACACCAAGGACGAAGCGCTGCTCGACCTCTATCGGAAGCTCCGGCCCGGCGAGCTGACCACTGTCGAGTCCGCCCGCGGCCTCATCAACACGCTCTTCTACAACGCCAAGCGGTATGACCTGACGCGGGTCGGGCGCTACAAGCTCGACCAGAAGTTCGGTCGCAAGGCCATGGACCTCGACGAGTACAGCATCGAAGAGCATGGGTTGCTCAGCCACGACGACATGCTCGAGACCATCAAGTACCTGGTCGCGCTCCACGAGGGCACGGACGGCCATCGCATCGACGACATCGACAACTTCGCCAACCGGCGGGTACGCACGGTCGGTGAGCTGATCCAGAATCAGATCCGGGTCGGCTTGAGCCGCCTGGAGCGCGTGGTGCGTGAGCGGATGACCACCCAGGATCCGGAGTCGATCACCCCGCAGAGCCTGATCAACATCCGACCGGTCGTCGCGTCGATCAAGGAGTTCTTCGGCACGAGCCAGCTCAGCCAGTTCATGGACCAGCCCAATCCGCTGGCGGGTCTCACCCACCGCCGTCGCCTCTCCGCGCTCGGCCCGGGAGGCCTCTCGCGGGAGCGAGCCGGGTTCGAGGTTCGAGACGTCCATCCTTCTCACTACGGGCGGATGTGCCCGATCGAGACACCGGAGGGCCCGAACATCGGTTTGATCGGGTCGCTGGCGAGCTTCGCCAAGGTGAATCGGTACGGTTTCATCGAGACCCCGTACCGGCGCGTAGTCAGAGGCAAGGTGTCGAACCAGGTCGACTTCCTGACGGCTTCCGAAGAGGAGTCGCACGTCATCGCCCAGGCGAACGCGCTCCTCAATGATGACGGCTCTTTTGTCAACGAACGCGTTCTGGTGCGCAAGACCGGCGGCGACGTCGACTATGTGGCGCCCAAAGAGGTCGACTACATGGACGTGTCCCCGAAGCAGGTGGTGTCGGTTTCGACATCGCTGATTCCGTTCCTGGAGCACGATGACGCCAACCGGGCACTCATGGGATCCAACATGCAGCGCCAGGCTGTTCCGCTCCTCAACGCCGATGCACCGCTGGTCGGCACCGGCGTCGAGGCGAGGGCGGCGACGGACTCTGGCGACGTCATTGTCACGCCGGTCGCCGGCGAGGTGGTCGAGGTCACCGGTGATCAGATCGTGGTCAAGACCTCGAGCGACAACAAGAAGCACACATTCGATCTGCGCAAGTTCGAGCGATCCAACCAGGGCACATCGATCAACCAGAAGCCGATCGTCCGCGAAGGTGACAAGGTCAAAGCCGGCCAGGTCATCGCCGACGGCCCGTCTACCGATCTCGGGGAGCTGGCGCTCGGACGCAACCTCCTGGTGGCGTTCATGCCTTGGGAGGGTCACAACTTCGAGGACGCCATCATCATCTCGGAGCGCCTCGTCAAGCACGACATCCTGACCTCGATCCATATCGAAGAGCATGAGATCGAGGCCCGCGACACGAAGCTGGGTACCGAAGAGATAACTCGCGACATTCCCAACGTTGCCGAGGAGGTGCTCCACGACCTCGATGAGCGGGGGATCGTCCGCATCGGTGCCGAAGTCGGCCCCGGCGACTACCTAGTGGGCAAGGTCACTCCGAAGGGTGAGACCGAGCTGACGCCGGAGGAGCGTCTCTTGCGAGCCATCTTCGGCGAGAAGGCCCGCGAGGTGCGGGATGTGTCGCTCAAGGTGCCCCACGGTGAGTCGGGCAAGGCCATCGCCGTCAAGGAGTTCCGGCGCGAAGACGGGTTCGATCTGCCGCCCGGCATGAACGAGCTCGTCCGGGTCTATGTCGCTTCGATGCGCAAGATCTCCGAGGGTGACAAGCTCGCCGGCCGCCATGGCAACAAGGGTGTCATCGCCAAGATCCTTCCCGAAGAGGACATGCCGTTCCTCGAGGACGGCACCCCGGTCGACATCGTCCTGTCGCCACTGGGCGTGCCCTCCCGTATGAACCTCGGCCAGATTCTCGAGACGCACCTCGGATGGGCCGCGGCCCGTGGCTGGGAGGCCTTCGACGACCTGGAGAGCCCGGCAGCCGTGGGCGCCGAGCCCTGGCAGACGGTGGCGACACCGGTGTTCGACGGTGCCCGGGAGACTGAGATCCTCAAACTGCTCGAGGTTTCCAAGCCGAATCGTGATGGGCAGCGGCTCATCAACGAGGACGGCAAGGCGATTCTCTACGACGGTCGCAGCGGGTTGCCCTTCGACTCGCCGGTCACCGTCGGATACATCTACATCTTGAAGCTGGTCCACCTGGTCGACGACAAGATCCACGCCCGCTCGACGGGTCCGTATTCGATGATCACCCAGCAGCCTCTCGGCGGAAAGGCACAGTTCGGGGGGCAGCGTTTCGGCGAGATGGAGGTCTGGGCCCTCGAAGCCTACGGCGCCGCCTATGCGCTCCAGGAGCTGCTGACCATCAAGTCCGACGATGTGCGCGGACGGGTGAAGGTGTACGAAGCGATCGTCAAGGGTGAGAACATCCCCGAGCCGGGCATTCCCGAGTCGTTCAAGGTGCTGGTCAAGGAGATGCAGAGTCTCTGCCTGAATGTCGAGATGCTGTCCGCCGGTGAGGAAGTCGAGCTGAAAGAGCTGGAGGAGGACGTGTTCCGCACCGCAGCTTCGCTCGGGATCGACATCTCCCGCCCGGAGCGAGTCGAGCCGGCTCTTCCGTAGCGCGGCCCAAGGGGAATAGCCAAATGTTTACAGGTATACACGTGTCCGAGAGAAGCGGGAGCTGAGGCCCAGTGGCGCAACTGTTCGATGAACTGAAGATCAGCCTTGCCAGCGCAGACCAGATTCGCTCCTGGTCGTATGGAGAGGTGAAGAAGCCCGAGACCATCAACTACCGGACGTTGAAGCCGGAGAAGGACGGTCTCTTCGATGAGCGCATCTTCGGTCCCACCCGGGACTGGGAGTGCTATTGCGGCAAGTACAAGCGCGTCCGCTTCCGCGGCATTGTCTGTGAGAGGTGCGGCGTCGAGGTGACCCGCGCCAAGGTGCGCCGGGAGCGGATGGGCCACATCGAGCTGGCAGCTCCGGTCACCCACATCTGGTTCTTCAAGGGGGTGCCGTCGCGCCTCGGCTATCTGCTCGACATGTCCCCGAAGGATCTCGAGAAGGTCATCTACTTCGCCGCCTACCTCATCACTTTCGTGGATGAGGAGAAGCGCGACAAGGACATTCCCGAGCTCGATGAAGCAGTGCAGCGCGAGGCTGAGCTCATCAAGGCCGAGTTCGAAGAGTGGCGCGATGCCCGCCTCGAGCGCCTCGAAGAGGAGCTCAAGCAGATGGAGGAGGCCGGCGCCAAGACGCAAGAAGTCTCCGCCCGCCGCCGGGAGGTCGAGCGCGAGATCAAGGACCGCGAAGAGCGCTCCATGGTCGAAGAGGAACTGCTCCGGGAGGCGTTCGTAACGCTGAAGACCATGAAGCCCAAGC
>CAMYJM010000046.1 GCA_947258635.1 uncultured Acidimicrobiaceae bacterium | reverse complement strand
GGCGCCGGCCGGAAGGAGGAGCCCGGCTGTCAACGCAGCCGCGGCAGCAAGGATGAAGAGCTTCTGACGCACGAGAGATCGTCCCCTTGTCGAGTGAACTCTCCGGCCCTGGCGGGCCGGAGACAATCACTCCCATGCAATACCAGTGGCGTTGCCGGGAGTTGCGTAGCAATTCGCAAGGAACGCCGCAGGCGTTCCCGTGGACCTAGTGAGACTCGAACTCACATCTCCCACCTTGCAAGGGTGGCGCTCTCCCATTGAGCTACAGGCCCGATGCTCCGACGGAAGGGTTCGAACCTTCAACCTCCTCCTTAACAGGGAGGCGCTCTACCAATTGAGCTACATCGGAATGTGGTTCGCTCGAATCGGAACAGGGTCACCCTTGTACCGCGACGTTCGGTACCCCCGGGAGGACTCGAACCTCCACCGCCCGGGGTAAAAGCCCGGCGCTCTTGCATTTGAGCTACGGGGGCTTGGTACCGCTGGAGGGAATCGAACCCCCATCCTCTGGTTCGAAGCCAGAGATGCTGTCCGTTGCACCACAGCGGCGTGAGTACCTCCGAGAGGATTCGAACCCCTGTCGCCCGGGGTAGAAACCCGGCGCTCTTCCGAAGCCTGTTTCGGCCCCGTGTCCACTGAGCTACGGAGGCAGGCGTACCGAGTCAGGGAATCGAACCCCGCCAGCTTGCGCGCCGGCTTTACAGGCCGGATGGCTTCCCAGAGCCGAACTCGGTGTGGCGACCCGTCGGGGAATTGAACCCCGATCTCGAGGATGAGAGCCTCGTGTCCTGGCCGTTGGACGAACGGGTCACAGCGGCGCAGACGGGACTTGAACCCGCAGCCTTCTGATCGACAGTCAGTTGCTCTACCCAGTTGGAGCTACTGCGCCATACCCCCGGAGGGGTGCCGAGTGGGTCTTGCTTCCCACAACAGGGGCGAAGAGTCGCTGCTTGCGATGCTGTCCCTGAACCCCGAGTTGTCCCGTCGGGCACATGCCTACACGGCCGCCGCCACATAGCTGCACCTCACCGTATCGGCCTGGCACAGGCTGCACGCCTCGGTTGCATTACGGGCCGGCCTTCGCGGTACCCGTTGTTCTGCCATCGGCATAGAGCTCCTCCGTCGAGGTGCTCCGTCAAGATGGGAGGAATCGAACCTCCGTAACCGGTTCCCAAAACCGGGGCTCTGCCATTGAGCTACATCCTGTGTCTAGAGCCGGAGCCGAGAATCGAACTCGGACCCTCTGGTTACAAAGCAGACGCTCTTCCTTAGAGCTACTCCGGCATCGCAGGCGATCGAGGTATCGAACCCCGCTCGGCAAGGTTTGGAGGCTCGCCTGGGCCCAGCCCATCGCCTTTGGTCGGGAAGACAGGAGTCGAACCTGCACCCTCCGGCTTATGAGACCGGCGCCCGTTCCTCAAGGGCCTCTTCCCGTGGGGTGGCCGACCGGAGTTGAACCGGCGTCTCCGGGGTCACGTCCCGGCGCTCTTGCCATTGAGCTACAGCCACAGTGCCCCGCGCAGGACTTGAACCTGCACCCTTCGGCTTCGCAAGCCGCTGCTCATCCTTTGAGCTTCCAGGGCATGTGTCCGGTGAAGCGGGGGAGAGGTGCCGCGACGCCACCGGTTACTGGCCGTAACTATGTGGGTGGTAGTCGCAACACCATCCCCCGGCTCACCGGGGTGCAGGAGTCGAAGCTCCTGCTTGATGCGATCTCTCTGCAGTTGTCAAAGTGCCTCTGCGGGGGGTTGCTTCGCCCCGTCTCGCCCTGTTGGGCTGTGTACAAACCTGTTGGCCAAACTGTGGTGGACACAAGAAAGGCCGCCCTTGCGGGCGGCCTGAGGTGGAATGAGATCTGAGTCAGATCAGGTCCTCGAGCCCACTAGGGCAGCCAGCATGATTTCGAGCTTCGCCAAACCGGCGCGGGGATTGATCCCGAGCGCGGTCTGCCGGTCGCAACGGCGCGGTTGTGTCACCGTGCCGAACGATTTCGCTATATGGATTGCTGGCGAATATGCCAATGCCTCTTCCTTTGCTCCGACGGGACTTTGGATCCTGGAGGATCGGTCCCGCCGCAAAAACAAAAGCCGCAACGCCCCCAAAACGGGGTGTTACGGCCGAAGCGAATATCGCACGGCTCGGCGAGTCTGTCAAGGCTCCTTCTCGAATACCCCGTTGCGAGCTACGTGACGTCCTCTAGCCAACGGGCAATCGCGCGGGCGGCATCCTCCCACCCGGAGTGCAGCATCATGTCGTGTGGAAGGCCATCGAAGATGTGCGCCTCAACGCCATATGCGACAGCAGTCTTCTCGGCTTCGCGAACGGTGAAGAGGGCGTCGTCGGAACCGGCGCACACCATCACCGGTGCCCCCGTTTTGCCCGGATTCGGAAGCGCCAATCCCATCATGTCGACGTACGTGAGAAATGACTCGTCTTGTAGCATTTCGTGGATCGCGGCGACCTCGGCATCTGGCGTGCCGGGTGCCAGCAGGTACTCGCGAACGAGGTCCGGGTTGGCAACCACCGGCCACATGCTCATCGTGGCTAGCAACCTGAGGAACCGGAGCGGATGGCGCCGAGCGAATCGAACACTGGCGGCGAACGTTCCCGTAATCGGCACCGACCCCATCAGCACCGCGCCGGCCACCTCCTGGTCCTCCATGTACTTCTGAACCAGGTAGCCCCCCATCGAGTGGCCGATCAACACCGGCGGCCTCTCGAATTCGCGGGCAACGGAAGCGATGTCGGCGACGAAGTTGCCGTGGCGAATCCACCGTAACCGGCCGGCGTCATCCGATTCGCCGTGATTGCGGAGACTGAGGGCGTACGAATCCCAGCCGCGCTGCGCGAAGAAGTCGAGGAAACCTCGATCCCAGCACCACGCCCCGTGCCAGGCCCCATGGACGAAGAGCTGAGGTGTCCGGGTGCGCCGTTCGAATGCCGGTTTGGACAGGACCTCGATCATGCGGACCATTCTGGCGGACCGGAGCGTTCGTTGTGCTTAATCGCGCCCTATAGCAGCGATTCAGGCACAACGAACGCCACCTCTGGCCCGCAAACACAGACCCAAAACGAAGTACGGGCCCGGATGAATCCGGGCCCGTACCGTTATGACGAGGACCTTCTGTCGCCGCTGGCGCGCTACCTAACAGCTACGACCGGCCCTCGCTGGGAGAACTATGCCTCGACCGCATACTGCTGCACCTGGAGGCCGCCCCCTAGAGGCTAAGGCCTCTATTTGTCCCAGAATCAAGAGAAATCGTGTTGCCCGCCGCGGCGAACCTCCCGTATGTCTTCCACGTCCTGGATTTCGGGCATATCCGCGCCCATTTGGGTGGCTTGGCGTACGTACGCGGCAGACCCCTTGCGGGCCGAGGCGCCGTGCAGGAAGACACTGGCAAGAACTGCTAAGGACACGGTCCGCAGAATGGTTGACTCGCCGACCAGGTCGGCTTCATCGACGATCAGGAGTGCGAAAAGCATCGAGGCGAGGCCGCGCGGCCCGAACCAACCGAGGAATACTGTTGTGCTTCTGGCGCAATGCGTTCCCAGCATTGACAGCGCAACTGGGACCATCCTGATCGCGGTGAGGCTGAGCAGGACGTAGACGACCGTGCCAACGGTGGCGGTACGAATCGCGGGGCCCGCCAACCCCACGCCAAAGAACAGAAACGTGACCCAGGTCGCCAGCTCCCCGAGGTCTTCTGTGAGGTCGGCCGCCGTCTCGTGCATTTCGCGCGCCGCGGCGCGAAAGCCGATACCGGCCACAAAGGCGGCGATGAAGCCGTTCCCCGTGGCCGTCTCGGTAATCGAGAAGGCCATCACAGCGATCGCCATCGTCGTCAGCTGGCGAGCTGCGCCGGTTGTCCAGCCCTTGTCCCACGCGCTACGCAAGATTGTTCCGCCGGCAACGCCCACCGCGACACCGATTGCCAGCCCAATACCGATCTCGCGTAGCGCGAATTGGGCCCAATGCCCGGGCGTCTCCAGGTCGGCACCAGCGGCGGCGAGCGCCACGAGTGCGGTGACGACCGGGAGGGCGATGCCGTCGTTGAGCCCGCTCTCGACGTTGAGCACTTGGCGGATGCGTTTCGGGATCTGCCGGTTGGTTGCCACCGCTTTGCCCAGAGCGGCGTCGGTGGGCGCCAGTATCGCCCCGATCAGAAAACCCTCGGCGATCGAGATATTGGGCACCAGCCACGATGCCGCCAGGCCACCGAATACGATCGTCAGCGGGAGCCCAATGCCCAGAAGCCGGCCCGGCATATCGAAGAACTGGCGTCGCATGATCCCAATGTCGACCCGGGTTGCGTCGGCGAACAGGACGAGTACCAGGGTGGCCTCAGCGAGGAGCCGTACCCCGGATTGCTCGAACCCGATGTCGACCAGAGCGAAGCCGTCGGGTCCGATCACCCAGCCGACCAGGACAAAGATCATCGGAGCGGTGACCGACCACGCCTCGAGGCGCCGGGACAGGAGGGCGTAGGCGAAGACGATCACCGTAACGCTGAGCAGCGCGGACATGTCCACTCCGGCAATCTAGGGCGCGATCCGCGTCTGGCGGACGATGCTCTCCGGCCGCTCTCGGCCGACGCGGGCGGGTGAGTGCCGGCCGGACGGGATTCGAGTGTGGAGCGACTCGTCGAGGCGGCCCTGCCGATGTACATTCGGTGGAGGTGGACGAGACGCCTTCGTAGACCGGGCGTGTCGGTAACCTCGGCGCCGGCGGGCCACGTTGCCCGGGGGGCAAAGATGTCTTGCAGTGAGGCGCGCCGCAACGAAGAGGCGTGTCTTCCGAGGATTGGAAGAGGAGGCGAGCGATGAAGGTTGCCGTGCTGGGGTCGGGCAATGGGGGGTGTGCGACTGCCTTTGATTGGGCGGCGCATGGACATGAAGTGCGGTTGTTCGACTTCGAGTCGTTTCCCGGCACCATCCGGGCAGTCCAGGAGCAGGGGGGGATTTCTTCGAGCGGAGAGCTGGACGGGTTTGCACCCGTCGCCTACGCAGGGCACGAGATCGAAACGGCCCTGGACGGTGTGGAGCTGATCTTTGCGGTCGGGCCGGCTTACAGCACGAAGCCGTTTGCCGAAGCATGCCGACCTCACCTGCGGAAAGGCCAGATGGTCGTCGTGTGCCCCGGGTCGTGCGGGGGCAGCATCGAGTTCAAGAACGGAGCTGCGCTCGAGCTGGGCGACGACGATGTAATCGTGGCGGAGACTGCGACGCTCCCGTACGCCGTGCGTCTGATGGCACCGGGGCGGATCCATGTGTATTTGAAGCTCAGGGATGCCATATACGCGGCGGCGGTTCCCGCCCGGGCGACGGCAGCGGTCATGGAGCGGCTCGAGCCGCTCTATCCCGGCCTGTGCGCGGCGCGCAATGTGCTCCAGACGAGCCTGCAGAACGGGAACCCGGTGATCCATCCCTCGGTGACGCTGTTGAATACGGCACTGATCGAGCGGACCGGGGGTGATTTCCATTTCTATGAAGATGGGGTCACGCCGGCGGTCGGGCGGCTGATCAGGGCAGTGGACGAGGAGCGAATCGCGCTGGGGCGCCGGCTGGATCTGGAAGTAGTCCCTGAGCCGGAGTTGGGTTTACGTCAGGGGTTCATGGCCGACGCCACATATGACCGCGGCTACTCGGAAGCGCCCGGTTTCAAAGGCATCCGGGCGCAGTCCCAGCTGGACTACCGATACTTCAACGAGGATGTGGGGTACGGGCTTACGTTCCTGAAGTCGCTGGGAGAGCAGATAGGCGTGGCAACGCCGATCATCTCCGCTCTGATCGATCTCATATCGGTGCTGATGGACCGGGACTACCAGGGCGAGGCCCTGCGGACGACGGCTTCGCTGGGGCTGGCGGGGCTCTCTCCGGTCGGATTGTCGGAGCTGCTGGCCTGAGGATGCATCGGAGACGAGGTCCGGAGGCAGACTTTCCGAGTCGCATAGCCCCGACCGGGGCCGCGCCTCCCCCGCAACCGGCGGCTACCTGAGCCGTGCCGGGCTCAGTTCCTCGCGGCGGATTCCATGCGCCGCGATGTCTTCGGGAAGCCGGTCCTCGGCGATCAAGCCGGCGGCGATTCGGCTCATCGCCGGGCTCGTCATGATGCCGTACCCTCCCTGGCCGGCCAGCCAGAAGAACCCGTCGGCGTCCGCCTCCATGCCGACTACGGGCACATTGTCGGCAACGAACGAGCGCAGCCCGGCCCACGCCGAGCGCACGTGGCGGATCTGCATCGTCGTCACCTGTTGGATGCGCTCGATGGCCAGCGACACGTCGAGTTCGTCGTGGCGGATGTCTTGCGGCTCCACCGGCGTCTCGTCTACGGGAGAGGCGAGCAAGTGGGGACCCTCGGGTCGGAAGTAGAACGTCCCCCCAATGTCGACGACCATCGGCCATAGTGCGTGATCGGCTCCGGGCGGCGCCGGGAACGTGAAGGCGGTCCGCCGCTTCGGCTGCAGCCCGATCGGGCGCGCCCCGGCCATGGCACCGACCACGTCACACCACGCCCCGGCGGCGTTCACGACGATACCGGCGTCGACCGTCTCACCCGGCGTCGTCACCCGCCACCCGCGTGCCAGCTTCTCGAGACCGGTGACCGGCGACCTGGTTGCCAGCGTCCCGCCCCGGCGGCGCAAACCCCGCAAAAAACCTTGATGCAGTGTGTGAACGTCGATGTCCATGGCATGCGGCTCGATGACCGCTCCGGCCACGAGATCCGCCAGGAGAACCGGGCACTGCGCCGATGCGGCGGCCTCATCGACGAGGAGGATGCTCGGTACCAGCTCGCGCCGGTCGTTGTAGAAGCCCTCGAGCTCGTCGCCGCGTCCTGCCTTGGCGAGAAACATCACACTGCGCTCCCGCAGGATGGGCGAATCGGCAAACCCTTCTGGCGGGTCGAGCAGGAAGCTCCTCGATGCCATCGCTAGGCGGCGCAGCGGATCGGGCCCGTCGCACTCGGTGTAGAGCGCCGCCGACCTGCCCGTCGAATGGTGGCCCGGCGTGGCCTCCATCTCGAAGACCTTGACGGTGCCGTGTCGGGCCAATTCGTAAGCGGCCGATGCTCCGGCAATACCGGCTCCGACTACTGCGAAATCGACGGGTTGGTCGTCCATGAAACGTCCAGTTCAGCTGTTCCTCTGGCGGGTCATTCGAGAACGATAACGTTCCGGGCCGCCTCGCCGGCTCGCGCCGATCGCACCGCCTCGTTGATGTCTTCGAGAGCGTATGTCCCCGTGATGAGCTCATCGAGCTTGAGCTCACCCGATGCATAGAGGCCGGCCAGCATCGCGATGTCGGGCGACACCCGAGCCGAGCCCATCTTGGAGCCGAGGATGCGCCGGCCGTGGTGTGCCAGGTCTCCGGTGTCGACGCGAGCGAGCTGACCGCTGGGCGGCATGCCGACGACAACCAGCGTTCCGGCGCGCCGCAGCAGCGGCAGCGACGTTTCGACGGCGGCCGCGCTCCCGGCGGCGACAAACACGTAATCGACGCCGCGCCCGCCCGTGAGGGCGGCAACGGCGGCTGCGGCGTCTCGTTCCCGGGCGTCGACCGTCGCCGTCGCTCCCAGCTTCTCGGCCAGAGCCAGCTTGGTCACGTTCAGATCGATCGCGATCACCTGCGCCGCCCGCACGTGAGCGGCCCCCTGGATGCAGTTGAGCCCCACGCCGCCCGCCCCCACCACGGCCACCGTGGACCCGGCCGGGACCTCGGCCGTTTTGGTCACGGCGCCGAAGCCGGTGACGACACCGCAGCCCAGGAGGGCGGCCGCCTGCGGGGGCAGATCGCGGGGTACCGATGCCACCTGGGATTCATGCACCACGACCTGTTCGGCAAACCCCGCAGTGCGCAGGCCCTGGTTGATGGGTTCGCCATCGACTCCGTAGAGCCCCGGTTCAGTGTCGAGTCGGAAGCTCGTTTCGCACATCGTCTCGTCACCAGCACGGCAGTAGAAGCAGTGACCGCAGGACCGGATGAGAGTCACCACCACCGTGTCGCCCGGAGTGATCGCAGTGACCCCCGGGCCGACCGCGACGACGGTGCCGGCGGCTTCATGCCCGAAGATCGTGGGCAACGCGCCGCCCCAGGCACCGTCGATGTAGGAGATGTCGGAGTGGCAGACGGCGCAGGCGGCGATGTCGACCTGGACCTCGCCGGCCCCGGGATCGGCGAGCGTTACCTCTTCGATTCTCAGCGGGCTGCCGAACTCGCGGCAAACGGCTGCTCTCACCTGGCTCCTCGACGCTGCGGCCGAGAGTATTGCATGCGGCGGCGCAGTGCCATGCACCGTTCCGTATCATCGGGCCGAGCCTCGACATGGAGTTGTGATGAACTGGGTTCGGTCGTCGATCGCCGTCTGGTCCTTTTATGTCCTTGGGATGGGCGCCGGATTGCTGCTTGCTCCCAACCGCGTCCTCGACGTCCTGGGAATCGATCCCACGCGAGAGGCGTGGATCCGGGTGGCGGGGGTCATGGCCCTCGTTTTGGGCGTCTACTACCTGGGGGCCGCCATCCACCGCGCCCGGTGGCTCTTCTGGTACTCCGTGCCGAGCAGGATCGTGTCCGGAGTCGCTCTGGCCTTCCTCGCCGTGACCGAGAGCGTGTGGCAGCTATGGCTTTTGGCCATCCTCGACGTCGTCGCGGCGGGTTGGACGTTTGTCGCCCTGCGATTCAAGCCCGAGCCGGAGCCCCTCGAGCCCAGCGCGGCCGTCTAGTCCCGCCACGGCACTTCGGGCCACAGGGCGGCGAGGTAGTGCGGCAGGTCGGAGCCGCGCAAATGGTCGGTGCGGATCTCGAAGCGGCGGCCGTTGGCGGTGAGGATGGCGAGTTTGGGCTCTCGCCCATTCGAGTTCTCGAAGGCGGCGGCCGATGCGCGAGCGATGGTGAGCGGGGGGATGTGTCCGATCGCAGGCCCCAAGGTGAGCCGCTGGTCGTCGACCGCGACGGCGCCGCCAGCGGTCAGGACTCGTAACGCCGCCCGCAGCATCATGAGTAGCGCTCCTGCTACACCGACATGGAGGAGGAACCCGCCCTCCTCCGGGGCAGCGCTGCCCGCCACCCCGTATCCGAGGACGCCGAGAACGGCACCGGCGGCGATGGAGCCACCCAGCGCGAGGAGGCTGTTACGGATATCGAGTGCGGCGCTCACGGGTGCTGCGGCGGGCCGGATTGGCGGCGGCGCAGCGCCGGCGACGCTGGAGGTATCCGAGCGCGGCGGCTTGCCCCACCTGCTGCGTACCGGTCGCCTCTCCTCATATGGTTGAGTCAGCGCCGTGCCCGGCCAACCCACGAGAACGAGGCCTCCCAGCGCGACCAGGACGAGGAACCTCGTATTGCGGCTCAGGCTCTCGTCGCCGGCCACCGCATACATCGCGAGGAGCGCGGCCCCACCTGCCGCGAGGAGCGCGAGCCGGAGTAGCGTGTCGACTCGTTGGCTCATCCGGCGACGATAGGCCGCAACTTGGCTTCTGTCAGGATCGTCCGTCCTCTTCGCAGCCGGCTTCCCGGTCGGTTCACAGCGAGTCGACCCGTCGGAGGTAGGCCCCGATCTCGTGGGTGACGAGGCCCAGTGACTGAATCCGACCGAAGTGGCGGAGCCGGTAGGCCAGGTCGTCTTTGGCCACATGCCAGGCGCCGGCGTCGGCATGGAAGGTGTGCGACTCGTCGAAGTACATGCGCCTGCCGGGAGCCCGGTAACCCTGGGCGAGCAGGGGAACCCGCGTGACCAGGTCGATGTGGTTTATCACCCGGAACGTCACGTCGCGCAGCGCGGCGTCGTACGCATCGCGCATGTCGCCGAGGCCGGTGCGGGGACATCCAAAGACGTACACGGCAGCCGGGGGGGTCTGAGCTTCCGCCAGTCGGGCAGCCGCCAGAATCGAAAGCCCTCCTCCAAGGCTGTGTCCGGTGATCGTCACGGGGCGAGCATCGCGGGCCAGCTCGGCGACCACATCAGGCCACACCTCGTCCAGGGCCGCATCGAACCCGGAGTGGACTCTTCCGAATGCTCCCGGCCGGGGCTTGAATCGGGCATCGCGGGCCCAGTCAACGGGATTGAACGCCTCGGTGCCACGGAAGGCCAGGAACCTCCTTGCCGGGTCGGACGCGGCGAACACTTGTGTGCTGGCAGCGGTGAAGAACCGGAATTCGGTGAGCCCGTGGTCGGCGGCCCCGGCTGCGGCCGTCGCTTCCGCCTTGTAGGCGAGGCGGGACAATACCGCGGTGAGCTTGGCTAGCGCTGGATCGAACGACATCACATGTCCCTCTCTTCGCTTGGTAGCTGCGGGACCTGCAGCCCGGCCGCGCCTTGATGGTCGCGTCATGTGCAACACTACGGGCATGGAGCGGCCGGAGATCGAATTCGTCTATGTGGGTGACACGATGTGCTCGTGGTGTTGGGGCTTTGCGCCGACGGTCGAGACGCTGGGGCAGCACTACTCCTTCCCCATGCGGCTGATCAACGGCGGACTGCGGCCCGGTCCCAGTGCCCAGCCTCTCGAGGACACTTTGCGCAGCTACCTCATCCATCATTGGGATCAGGTGGCGGCCGCCAGCGGCCAGCCGTTCAACGAGAAGATCCTGGCCGACGATGGCTGGATCTACGACACGGAGTACCCGGCGCGGGCCGTCGTCACCATGCGGGAGCTGTCTCCGGATCATGAATTCGAGTTCTTCAAGCGGTTGCAGCGGGCGTTCTATGCCGAGGCGATCGACATCACCGACCGGGCCGTGTATCCCGCCCTGCTGGCGGACTTCGCTGTGGATGTCGCCGGGTTCATCGGCGCGCTCGATGACGAGGAATCGCGACGCGGCGCCTGGGCGGACTTCGAAGAGGCTCGCACCCTCCAGGCTCATGGCTTCCCGACACTCCTGCTGCGCACCGGCACCGACATTGCGACCGTCACCCGCGGCTATCGATCTTTCGCCGACATCGAGCCGTACCTCACCGCCTATCTCGCCGACCGGTACGAGCCGGCTCAGTTCCTCACCTAGGGGCTTGCTGAGTAATCACTGTGGATGGATCTGCGGAATCTCATCGTCATCTGCCACAGTCCGGCGAGCGAAGGAGTATCAGTAGATACTTCGAGGTCGTC